>NZ_NMPP01000133.1:0-1149 GCF_009192885.1 Xanthomonas sp. LMG 12462
CCGCCGCGGCGGCCCCCGGCAACGCCGGCGGCCCCCGCGCAGTACCTGCCATTGAAGGAGTCAACTGATGCGCATCTGGGCGATCGCCAACCAGAAAGGTGGCGTGGGCAAGACCACCACCACGCTGGCCCTGGGCCGTGGGCTGGCCATGCTCGGGCACCGCGTGCTGATGCTCGATCTCGATCCGCACGCCTCGCTGACCCGGGCCTTCGACGTGCCGCAGGAACCGCAGCCGGCGGGCGTGCTCGACCTGTTCGCGACCCCGCCGGGCGAACTCGCCGCGCTGGCCCGCGACACCGCGGTCGAGCGTCTGAGCTTCGTTTGCGGGCAGACCGCGCTGGCCACGCTGGAACGGCGCAGCGCCAACCAGCCCGGCCTGGGCCTGGCGCTGCAGCAGGCCATGGCCCGCCACGCCGGCCAGCACGACTACATCCTGCTCGACTGCCCGCCGACCCTGGGCCTGCTGATGATCAACGCGCTGGCGGCGGCCGACCGCGTGATCATCCCGACCCAGGCCGAGCCGCTGGCCCTGCACGGCCTGGCCAGCATGGTCCGCACCGTGGACATGGTCGAGCGCTCGCGGCGCCGGCCGCTGCCCGCCTCGATCCTGCCGACCCTGTTCGACAAGCGCACCCGCGCCGGCAACGAGACCCTGCGGCAGATGCAGGACAGCTACGGCGAGCGGGTGTGGGAAGACGCCATCCCGGTCGACACCAAGATCTGCAACGTCAAGGCGCTGACGGTGGCCGGCGTGCCGGGCGACTACCCGGGCCGCGGCCTGGCCGCCTACCGCCGCGCGCTGGAATGGCTGATCGCCAGCGACGCCACGCCGATGGAGCAAGCCGCATGAGCACCCCCGGGATCATCGACGATTATCTGGAAGGCCTGCTCCACGACGTGATCGCCGAGGAGCAGAAGGCCGTGCCGCCAAGCCCCGCGCCGGTCGCGGTCGCCGACGTGCAAGCGGACGCCGCGACGACGGCGCCCGCCCCGACCGCGACCGGACCGACCCCGGACCAGATCGCCGCCGCGGTCCTGGCCGAAGCCGACTCCGATCCGGCCCTGGCCGGCATCATGTCGCAGCAGGCGCTGGCGCCCGCACCGGCCGGTCCGACACCCGGACAGATCGCCGCCGCGGTCCCGGCCGAA
>NZ_NMPP01000134.1:0-552 GCF_009192885.1 Xanthomonas sp. LMG 12462
GGTCCAGATCGACACGCGTACGAAATCCTGGTGTGTTGCCGGCGACGAACGCAACCTTGTCCTGCACCGTGACCGCCTGCAGTTGCTGCGGGCCCTGGATGCCCTCGGCCTTGGCAGCTTGCAAGGTGTGCGCGACTTGCGCGTCGGTGGCGCGGGGCATGCGTTCGCGCAACGCGTTGAAGAACGGATGGTCGGCGTGTGTGGCTTCGGAGACCAGCGGCGAACGCTTGGCCTCGGCCAGGGCCGTCCGTGTGTCGCGTCCGACGACGGCATCGTCATCCAGGCCATGCGCGCGCTGAAACTCTTTCAGGGCATGGCGCGTATTGCGTCCGAAGTCGCCATCCGGCTTCAACGGCTTGCCGTCGGCGCCATGGTAGCCCAGCTCAGCCAACTGTTCCTGCAGTGCCCGGGTTTGCTGGTTGCGCTCATCCCCACCCATGCTGGCCAACTGCTGCAGCGAGACCTTGCCGCTCTGGATGTCGGCGACCAGTTCGGGCGTGATGGTCTGGGCCCATTGGTTCGCGGCCTGCACGCGTTCGTTGGCACCGTTGT
>NZ_NMPP01000135.1:0-1076 GCF_009192885.1 Xanthomonas sp. LMG 12462
GCGCCGGCGGCCAGCATCAGGCTGTGGCCCTCGTCCTTGAAACGCTTGGCCAGCTTGCCGATGGTGGTGGTCTTGCCGACGCCGTTGACGCCGACGGTCAGCACCACGAAGGGCTTGGCGTTGCGGTCGATCTGCAGCGGCCTGGCCACCGGCTGCAGGATCGCCAGCAGGTCGGCGCGCAGCGCCTGCTGCAGCGCCCTGGCGTCGGCAAGACCACCACCATCGGCAAGCTGGCCAAGCGTTTCAAGGACGAGGGCCACAGCCTGATGCTGGCCGCCGGCGACACCTTCCGCGCCGCCGCGGTGGCGCAGTTGCAGGCCTGGGGCGAGCGCAACGGTGTGAGCGTGATCGCGCAGGGCCAGAACGCCGACGCCGCCTCGGTGGCCTTCGATGCGCTGCAGGCCGGCAAGGCGCGCGGCACCGAGGTGCTGATCGCCGACACCGCCGGCCGCCTGCACACCCAGACCGGGCTGATGAACGAACTGGGCAAGATCCGCCGCGTGCTCGGCAAGCTCGACCCCAGCGCCCCGCACGAAGTGCTGATGGTCATCGACGGCACCACCGGCCAGAACGCGCTGTCGCAGCTGCGCCAGTTCCACGCCGCGGTCGGCGTCACCGGCCTGGTGGTGACCAAGCTCGACGGCACCGCCAAGGGTGGCGTGGTGTTCGCCCTGGCCCGCGAATTCGGCATCCCGATCCGCTTCGCCGGCATCGGCGAGCGCCCCGAAGACCTGCGCGTGTTCGATGCCGAAGCCTTCGTCGACGCGTTGCTGCCAGAGGCGTTGGGTGCGTGACGCCTAAGCCCCTCTCCCACTGGGGCGACTGGGCACGGCTTGCGCGCCACTGGCGCGCGTGCCCTGGAGCGCCCGCGCCGCCAGCGCGGGCCGGGGCGCGGAGCGGGGGTTGGGGTGAGGGTGCGGCGGAGCCAACCATGCCGGCACTGGCGCTACCCAAACCGCACTAGGCTTCGCCCGTACCCTCATCCGGCCCTTCGGGCCACCTTCTCCCGGAGGGAGAAGGAATAGCCGTACCCTCATCCGCCCCTGCGGGGCACCTTCTCCCGGGGGGAGAAGGGA
>NZ_NMPP01000136.1:0-920 GCF_009192885.1 Xanthomonas sp. LMG 12462
CGGATGTAGAGACGCGCAGTGCCGGCCGCCGCCCCGCATCGCCACGGCGCCCCCCATCCCACAAAGCCCGGGCTGCGCGACGGGCGTCCTTGCCTGTCATGCGCCGCGGCTCAGTACCGCCAGCGCAGCGTAAAGCTGACGAACCGCGGCTCGCCGTAGTTCTGGTAATCCAGATTGGCCCAGTACTTCTTGTTCAGCGCGTTGGTCACCGCCAGCGTCGCGGTCCACTGCGTGCTGAGCTGGTAGTTGGCATTGAAATGCACCAGCGCGTACGGATCCTGCACCACGGTGACCGGGCGCGTGGCGGCAGTGCCGTCGCCAAACGGGCGCTGGATGTTGTAGCCGCGCACCGCGCTCTGCCAGCTCACGCCGCCGCCCAGGCTCAGGCGCTGCCAGGCGCCGGGCAGGCGCACCTGGGTGGACAGCTGCAGATAGTCCTCCGGCAGGTTGGCGTAGATCGCGTCGGTCGGCGCACGGGTGACCTTGACGTGGGTGTAGCCGGCATTGAGCGTCCAGCCCGGGCGCAACTCGCCGTTGTATTCCAGTTCCCAGCCGCGGCTCTTGGTGCCGTCGACGCCGATGTAGGCCGAGCTGCCGTCGGGCAGCGAGGCTTCCGGCTGGGTCATGTCGCGCACCGCGTAGTTGTCCTGCTTGGCCTCGAACACCGCCGCACTGAGCAGCGCGCGGCCGTCGGCCAACTGCGCCTTGATGCCTGCTTCCAGGTTGGAGCCCTGCACCGGCGCCAGAAGGTTGTTGTCCTTGTCCTTGTAGTTCTGCGGATTGAAGATCTCGGTGTAGCTGGCGTAGGTGGAGATGGCCGGGGTGAGGTCGTAGACCAGGCCGACGTAAGGCGTGACCTCGTCGCTGACCCGGTAGCGGCCGCTGGTGCCGGTGTAGCTGCCGTCGGCGGCGAAGGCCTG
>NZ_NMPP01000014.1:0-154390 GCF_009192885.1 Xanthomonas sp. LMG 12462
ATCGCCCAGCGCATCGGTGACACGAGTGCCGGCAGCCGAGTAAGCCAGCGTGATGCCGTCAATACCGCCGGCGTGCTGGCTGGAGATCGCACGGCCAACCTCGTCGTAAGCGAAGGTGCTGAAGCGCTGGCCGTCTTCGCCGGTAAATCCTGTCAGATTTCCAGGAAAGCGAGGGTCCTCATAGTGGTAGAGCTTTTGGGTCCCGTCTGGGTATGTGGCGGTTTCCACTTGGCCACGTTGAGTATACGTATAGGTAACCAATGGAATGCCGGATGTAGTGATCGCTCCGATCAACGCCCCACTTGTCGCTGACAGGTAGTGGAAATCGAGTGTACGACCACTGCTATGTAGGATCGTGGTCAAGCGCGCCAGATCGTCATAGTTGTAGTGCAGAAATGTACCGTCACGATTTTCTCGTTCCAAAAGCCTTCCATTGGTATCGAAGATCAGCAAGGTATCTCTGCGGTAGAGCTTCCACAGTGCGCCGTCAGTGATAAGTCGGTCGCCGCTACTGTCCGAAGCGAAATACCCATCCCCGACTTGGTGATATCGGGTATGGAAGCCCCCACCATCGATCAATCCTATGCCGTCAGCGCCAATGGCAAGCCTGATCGCATGCGAGTGCGTCCAGCCATAGCCGAAGCCACCAGTGTCATTCGAGATGCCCGAGTGGTAGTGCCGTTCGAGCGCAATCCAACCAAGATCGAAATCCGGGGCAACTTCATACTTGTCACCGGTCTTGGTATCGCAAGGATTGCCCTCGTAGCCGCAACCGCGTTCAAGGGTCTTGGTGACGACGAAGGCGATGGCGTATTCGTTGACGCACGCCTGGTACTTGTCGCGCCAGAACATCAGCTTTTCAACCGGGCACTCGGTCCTGCGATGGCGGACAAGCTCCATCTGCTCGCTTTTAGGTACGCACTCGTCGGCACCAAAATAGTTATAGTCGAGCCTGTAGGCTTTCTCTCCCCACTCGCCACCATCGTTGCCATCGGTGCGTGTGTCCTGCCAGCCTCCCAAAATCGTAATTTTCGCCGTCGCCGGACAAGGGCTGTTACTTTCGTTTGCTACTTGCTCAAGCGACCGTATCGCCTCCTCTTCAGTTGAGTATTCCTGATCACCGACATACATCCACTCCGGATCCGTCGGTAACTCGTTACCGTTCCAGTATGTGATCTTGACGTCGCCGTTCTCCAGGATTTCTTGGCTCTTTATCTGATCGGCGTATTTGTAGAATTCGGGAACGTATGCATCGGGAGGCGGCAAGTCCTTGATGGCGGCCGCAGCCTGCTCTTGCGTCGTGTACTGGCCATGACTTGCCCCGTCGGAATCGACCAGCGTCCATGTCCGCTTGCTTTCTTCTGCCTGCGCCACATTGACTAGCCCTGCTGCCAACGGCATGAGGAGGCATAGGCGTGCTAGCCACGTCCGCGGTCCTTTGACGGTGGCCTGAATATGGCAGTTTCCTTTCTGGTGCATTTCTTATCCCTAAGTGAGGTGGCACCTGCGCGCGGCAACGTGCAACTTCTTTTCGCGCACGCTTCCGTGCGCGGCCAATGTCACTACTGGAGTGGCAGATCACCTGCCGAGCGGATTGCTCCTTTCCCATTCACCGCCGCGCCGCGGCGGCTTGCGTCCAACGCTCTCGCGAAATGGAAACCTATCACAGATAAATTTGTCAACTAATGACTAAGTCGTGGCCATTCCATGTCAGCAAGGTGACTCAAACGCGAAGGCGTGGCTCTTACCTCTAAAGGATATGCAGTCGCTGTCCACATCGCTCGGAAGTGCGACTGCGTGGCTCTCGGGTGTGAACAGTGATGTTAGAGTTTCAATGTCATCTGCCGCCCGATTACGCTGTTCAAGCTATGCCCGAACTCCCCGAAGTCGAAACCACCCGGCGCGGCCTGGAGCCGCATCTGTCGGGGCGGCGCATCCATGGGGTTATCCTGCGGCGGCCGGATCTGCGCTGGCCGATTCCGCCTGACGTGGCCGAGCAGTTGCCGGGGCAGCGCATCGACGGCATCCGCCGGCGCGCCAAGTATCTGTTGCTGGATACCGCAGTCGGCAGTGCGCTGCTGCATCTGGGCATGTCCGGCAGCTTGCGCGTGCTGCCCGGCGACACGCCGCCGCGGGCGCACGACCACGTCGACATCAGCCTGGAAGACGGCCGGGTGCTCCGCTTCAACGACCCGCGCCGGTTCGGCTGCCTGCTGTGGCAGGCGCCGGGCGAGACCCATCCGCTGCTCGCCGAGCTGGGGCCGGAGCCGCTGTCGGATGCGTTCGACGGCGATCATCTGTTCCGGCTCAGCCGCGGCCGCACCGCGCCGGTCAAGACCTTCCTGATGGATCAGCGCATCGTGGTCGGGGTGGGCAACATCTACGCGGCAGAGAGCCTGTTCCAGGCGGGCATCAGTCCGCTGCGCGAGGCCGGCGACGTCTCGCGTGCCCGTTACGCACGCCTGGCCGAGGCAGCCAAGGCGATCCTGGGCTATGCGATCCAGCGCGGCGGCACGACGTTGCGCGATTTCATCAGTCCAGATGGGGCGCCGGGCTACTTCGAGCAGGAGCTGTCGGTCTACGGCCGCGAGGGCGAGGCCTGCAAGCGTTGCGGACGCACGCTGCGCCACGCCAGCATCGGCCAACGCGCCAGCGTCTGGTGTGGCCACTGCCAGCGCTGAGCAACGAACGCGATCGCGCTGCACGCACCGGCGAAGGCGGTCCGGCGTCCGCAGGGATACCGCCAGCACCGCGCTTCTTGTCTTGCAGCGTCTCGGCACGATGGGCCGTCGCGACCGCAAGCGCGATTCAGCCGCGACGGGCATCACCTGTAACGCGTCGGCTCAAGCGCACATGTCGGCTGGCTTCTCGGTGGGCCTTGTCGCGTCGTTAGCGGCTCCAGAAGCGGCCTTGCCCACTCGGGCATAGCGACGCCGATGTGGTCGGGTCGGCAACGGTCTCGGCCGGGGCCCGCCCACCTCCAGCACGTCTGCGTCCGGGGCTCGCACCCACGGACACCATCCCTCACCGCCACCTTCGGCGCCGCTTGTCTATGATGGGCGTCCTTTTCCGTTTCGATCCGGCCATGCAACGACGCGATTTCCTCAAGAACGCCGCCGCCGCCTTCGCCGCCATGGGCTTGCCGGCGATGCCGATGCTCGGCCAGGCGGCCCCTGCGGTGGGCTTGCGCCGCCTGGGCAAGCCGCAGCCGTTCGACTACGCCTGGCTCAAGGGCCACGCGCGGGCCATGGCGGATGCGCCGTACCAGAGCCACAAGCGGGCACTGCCGGCGCCGGTGGAGGGCTTGACCTGGGACCAGTACCAGTCGATCCGCTACCGCCAGGACCATGCGTTGTGGGCGGCCGAGCAGGGCCCGAAATTCCAGGCCAAGTTCTTCCACCTGGGGCTGTACTTCAAGACCCCGGTGCACATGTTCGACCTGGTCGACGGGCAGGCGCAGGAACTGGCCTACGACAGCGCGGCGTTCGATTACGGCAGCAGCGGGCTGAAGGGCAAGCCGCTGCCGAAGGAACTGGGCTTCGCCGGTTTCCGCCTCAACACCAAGCAGGACACCGAGCGCGACTTCGCCGCGTTCCTCGGTGCCAGCTACTTCCGTGCGGTGGGTAAGGAGGGCCAGTACGGTCAGTCGGCGCGCGGGTTGGCGATCGATACCGGCACTGGCGGCCCGGAGGAATTCCCGGACTTCATCGCCTACTGGCTGGAGCAGCCCAAGGCCGGCTCGGACACGGTGGTGGTGTACGCGCTGCTGGATTCGCCCAGCGTGGCCGGTGCCTACCGCTTCGCGATCACCAATGGCGACGTGCTGCTGATGGACATCGACAGTGCGCTGTATCCGCGCAAGACCATCGAGCGCCTGGGCCTGGGGCCGTGCACCAGCATGTACCAGGTGGGCGAGAACGACCGCCGCATGGATTGGGACTGGCGCCCGGAGATCCACGACACCGACGGCCTGGCGATGTGGACCGGCGGCGGCGAGTGGATCTGGCGGCCGCTGTGCAATCCGCCGCACCTGCGCTTCAACATGTTCGTCGACGAGAACCCGCGCGGTTTCGGCCTGCTGCAGCGCGACCGCAACTTCGACCATTACCAGGACGACGGCGTGTTCTACGAGAAGCGCCCGTGCCTGTGGGTGGAACCGAAGCAGGGCTGGGGCAAGGGCTCGGTGCAACTGGTGGAGATCCCCACCGTCGACGAGACCTTCGACAACATCGTCGCGTTCTGGAATCCGCAGGACAAGCCGCAGCCCGGACAGGAGCTGCTGTTCGGCTACCGCCTGTACTGGGGCGCACAGGCGCCGGCGTCCTCGCCGCTGGCGCACTGCGTGGCCACGCGTACCGGCCTGGGCGGCGTGGTCGGGCAGAAGCGGCATTACTTCTCGTGGCGCTTCGCGGTGGATTTCGTCGGCGGCGAACTGGCCAAGCTGGGCAAGGAGAAGGACGCCAAGGTCGAGGCGGTGCTGCAGCTCAACCGCGGCCGCACCGAGATCGTCTCGGCGCGGCCGTTGCACGAGATTTCCGGCTACCGTGCGATGTTCGACGTGGTGCCGCCGGACGACGGCACCGAGCAGATCGACATCCGCCTGTACCTGCGCAGCGGCGAGCGCCCGCTCACCGAGACCTGGCTGTACCAGTGGACGCCGCCGCCGGCGGCAGAGCGCAAGCTGTACTGAGCCGCGAAGCGCTCGGCGCCGGCCGGCATCGGGCGCTCGTTGGATGGGGCGGTTGCGCTGGTGTTTAAGTCCCGACGCAGTCGGGGGTGCGAGTGCGGTGCGCCTCGCGCGTCGCGGCTGAGCCACTCCCACAGGGGCGCACAGGCCCGGCACTGGGCTGCTGTGGGAGGGACTTCAGTCCCGACGCGGGAATGGCTCCGCGTTCAGTGCTTGCCCGGCTCCTGCGGCGGCGTTGGCGGTGCGCCTTCCGTGCTGATGTCCTCGACATCGCCGATGTCGACCCGGCCCGGGGTGCGGCCGTCCCACACCTGATCCTGCAGCTTCCAGTACGCGCTCGGCTCCCAGAACTGCTTGGCGTAGAACACTTCCGGATCGATGCTGCCGCCGCGCGGGCCGTTGATCGACAGCGGACCGGATGCGCCGGAGTGGCCGAGCAGGCCGCCGGTGCTGCGCATCGCCTCGCGTCGCAGGACCGCTTCCTGGCGCGGCTTGGCGACCTCGTCGCCGTACTCGGCGAGCATCGACTTGTCGAGCTTGACCGCGCGCTTGCGCTCGTCCGGGGTCAGCTGGTTCCAGTACTCCATCTTGCGCGCGCCGAACTGGTCGTAGCCGCGCTCGGCGGCCAGCGCCATCCAAAGGAAGCCCATCGTATGGTCGGCAGCGCCGCCCTGGCCCTCCCAGTACATTTCGCCCAACCGCGCCTGCGACGGCTTGTCGGCGTAGCGTGCGGCCAGCTGGTACTGCTTCCTGGCCTCGGCGTACTCGCCCTTCTTGTCGGCGCGGATGCCGGCGCGGCGATAGAACAGGTCCAGGTGCGCCTCGAGGAAGCCGTCGGTGAGCACCTGCGCCGGGATGTCCTGGAAGGTGTGGTCGCCCGGGGCCGCAGCGGCGGGGCCAGGCAGGGCGAGCAGCAGGGCACAGCCCAGTGCGGTGCCGCTGCCGGCAAAAAATCCTTTGAACGAAAGCATGTTCCTCATCCCATGAGTGAGCGATCGGCGCGATTCTAGGCATGCCGCCTGGGCGCGCTCCATAGACTGATGGCATAGGCACGGGCGCCTGCGCGGCAATCGTCAGCGGCGGTTCATCGCGGTCCGATCCGACGCACCAGTGCGGTGCGTCGCGCGTTGCATGCGAGTTACAGCGGCAGTGCGATCTGCAGCGGATCGATGCGGCCTTCGCCGCGCATGATCTTCTTGAACTCGGGGCGGCTGACCGACACGTAGCGCTCGTTGCCGCCGATCTCCACCTGCGGGCCGTCCTGCACCGCATGGCCGTTCTCGTCGACGCGCACGGTCATCGTCGCCTTGCTGCCGGTGTGGCAGATGGTCTTGATCTCCTGCAGCTCGTCGGCCCAGGCCAGCAGGTACTGGCTGCCTTCGAACAGCTCGCCGCGGAAATCGGTGCGCAGGCCGTAGCACAGCACCGGGATGCGCAGCCGGTCGACCACTTCGCTGAGTTGCCAGACCTGGGCGCGGCTGAGGAACTGCGCCTCATCCACCAGCACGCAATGCAGCGGCCCGTGGCTGGCGATGTCGGCCTCGAGGGTGGCCAGCAGATCGGTGTCGGCGACGAAGGGCATGCCGTCGGCGCGCAGGCCGATGCGCGAGGCGACCACGCCGCTGCCGGCGCGATGGTCCAGCCGCGGCGTCAGGATCGCCGTGCGCATGCCGCGCTCGCGGTAGTTGTGCGCCGACTGCAGCAGTGTGGTGGTCTTGCCGGCGTTCATCGCCGAATAGTAGAAATACAGTTTCGCCATGCCGCCGATTCTAGCGCGGCGGCCGCGCGCCCCGGCCGCCGGGCGGTTCGCGAACCGGTTCAGCGCCGGCGCGGCGGTGGGGCGTCGGCGCCGGCGCCGGCCGGTGCCCGTTACAATGCGCGGCCAAGGGAAGTCTTCATGCACGGTCTCAATCCTCCCCAACGCGCCGCGGTCCTGCATTGCGAGGGTCCGTTGCTGGTGCTGGCCGGCGCCGGCAGCGGCAAGACCCGCGTGATCGTGGAAAAGATCGCGCACCTGATCGCCAGCGGCCGTTACCCGGCCAAGCGCATCGCCGCGATCACCTTCACCAACAAGTCGGCCAAGGAAATGCGCGAGCGCGTGGCCAAGCGCATCCGCAGCGAGGCGGCCGACGGCCTGACCATCTGCACCTTCCACGCCCTGGGCCTGAAGTTCCTGCAGATCGAACACGCCGCGGTGGGCCTGAAGCGCGGCTTCTCGATCTTCGACGCCGACGATGCCGCCGCGCAGATCAAGGACCTGATGCCCGGCGCCAAGCCCGATGCCATCGAGGATGCCAAGAACCTGATCTCGCGCGCCAAGAACGCCGGGCTGTCGCCGGAGCAGGCGATGGCGGCCGCGCGCAGCAACCGCGAGCAGGAGGCGGCCAGCCTGTACGAGCGCTACCAGGCGCGGCTGAGCACCTTCAACGCGGTGGACTTCGACGACCTGATCCGCCTGCCGGTGCAGGTGCTGGAAGAGAACGAAGACATCGTGATGGCCTGGCGCGAGCGCATCGGCTATCTGCTGGTGGACGAGAGCCAGGACACCAACGACGCGCAGTACCGGTTGCTGAAGATGCTGGCCGGCCCGCGCGGCAACTTCACCTGCGTGGGCGACGACGACCAGAGCATCTACGCCTGGCGCGGCGCCAACCCGGAAAACCTGATGCAGATGGGCCGCGACTATCCGGCCCTGCAGATCATCAAGCTGGAGCAGAACTACCGCTGCTCCAACCGCGTGCTGCGCGCGGCCAATGCGTTGATCGCGCACAACCCGCACGAGCATCTGAAGACGCTGTGGAGCGATCAGGCCGATGGCGAGCGCATCCGCGTGTGGGAGTGCCGCGACAGCGAGCACGAGGCGGAGAAGGTGGCCGCCGAGATCGCCTACCTGGGCACCGCCAAGCAGGTGCCGTGGAGCGACTTCTGCATCCTGTTCCGCGGCAACTTCCAGTCGCGGCCGCTGGAAAAGGCGCTGCAGATGGCCAGCGTGCCGTACCACATCACCGGCGGCACCGCGTTCCTGGAGCGGCAGGAGGTCAAGGACGTGCTGTCCTGGCTGCGCCTGCTGGTCAATCCCGACGACGACGCGGCGTTCCTGCGCGCGGTGCAGGCGCCCAAGCGCGAGGTCGGCGCGACCTCGCTGGCCAAGCTGGCCGAACTGGCTTCTGCCAAGCACCTGCCGATGTCGCGCGCGGCCGAGTCGGTGGGCGCGCTGCAGCAGTTGCCGCCGCGCGCGGCCAACGGTCTGAGCGACTTCGTCGACATCCTGCACGAACTGCGCGCGGCCTCGACCACGCTGTCCTCGGCCGACGTGGTGCGCCAGCTCGCCGAGCAGTCGGGGCTGATCCGCGAGCTGCGCAGCCAGTGCAAGGACGAAGCGAGTTTCCAGCGCCGCCGCGGCAACCTGGAGGAACTGGCCAAGTGGTTCGAGGGCGGACCGCGCGGCGCCACCGTCGGCGACCTGGCCGCGCAGCTGGCGCTGCTGTCGCGCAACGACAAGGACGACGGCGGCAACCAGGTGCGGATGATGACCATGCACGCGTCCAAGGGCCTGGAGTTCCGCTACGTGTTCATCGTGGGCTGCGAGGACGGCGTGCTGCCGCACGAGGTCAGCCTGGAAGAGGGCAACCTGCAGGAAGAGCGGCGCCTGCTGTACGTGGGCATCACCCGCGCCAAGGAGCAGCTGTGGATGAGCTACAGCAAGCTCACCCGCAAGTTCGGCGAGCATATCCGGCTCAAGCCCAGCCGCTTCTTCGACGAGATCCCGGCCGAGGAAATGCAGCGCGACGGCGCCGACCCGGTGGCCGACGCGGCGCGCAAGAAGGAGCGCGCGAATGCAGGGTTGGCGGCGATCCAGGCGTTGTTTGATTAGAAGCCGGGATTGGGGAATGGGGAATGGGGATTCGTAACGGCGGGGTGCGTTGCGAGTGCGGTCGCTGGGGATGGGGCGTGCGGATGTACGCAGGGGCTAATCGGCTGTTCCTTCTCCCTGCGGGAGAAGGTGCCCGTAGGGGCGGATGAGGGTGCGGGCGAAGCCTCGTGCACTCACACTCCGCGAGTCGCTTCGCGCCGGACCCTCACCCCAACCCCTCTCCCGGGGGAGAGGGGCTAGTCGGCTGTTGCTTCTCCCTGCGGGACCACGGCCCCCTTTTGGGGGAAGGTGCCCCGTAGGGGCGGATGAGGGTCAGGCGCAGCCTCGTGCACTGACACTCCGCAGGTCGCTTCGCGCCGCACCCTCACCCCAACCCCTCTCCCGACGGGAGAGGGGCTTAGCGCGGACGCTTGCACACGTTGTTGTGAAGGACGCAAGCGAACGCGCCTGCAGGGCGTGTGGGCAGCAGGGAGCTTGCACTGTGGGAGGGACTTCAGTCCCGACGCATTGCGGTGTGCCGAAGCCATTGGCGCCGCGCATTGCCGCAGGAGTTCTACCTGAAAAAAGAGAACGGGCCGCGCAAGGCGGCCCGTCTCCGGTTCGACGCTTGTGCTGCTTACGCCGACAGGTGCTCGATCGCCGCGACGCTGCCGAGGCGGTCGCCCAGGCGCTTGAGCAGGGCCAGGCGGTTGCGGCGCAGTGCCGGGTCGTCGGCGTTGACCATCACGCCGTCGAAGAACGCGTCCACCTGCGGGCGCAGCCGCGCGAGGAAGTTCAGCACGGTGACGTAGTCGTGCTGGCGCAGCGCGCCGTCGGTCTCGGCGATCGCCGCTTCCACCGCCTCGGCCAGCGCGCGCTCGGCCGGCTCGCGCAGCAGGCCCGCGTCGACCTGTGCCGGAATCTCGCCCTCGGCCTTGCGCAGGATGTTGCGGATGCGCTTGTTGGCCGCTGCCAGCGCCTCGGCCTCCGGCAACGCGGCGAAGGTGCCGATCGCGTCGATGCGGCGGTCGAAGTCGTACAGGGAGGCTGGCTTCAGTTCCGCCACCGCGTTGAACTGCGTCGCCGGCACGCCCTTGTCGGCGTAGTAGCCACGCAGGCGGTCGAGGATGAAGTCGAAGATCTCCTCGACCTGCTCCAGCGAAACCGCGCCCACCTGATGTTGCCCGGGTGCAGTCTCAGCACCTTCGCGCTTCGCCTCTGCTGCTGCGTCCAGCTTCTTCAGCAGGGCGTAACGCCGAATTGCCTCCATCGCCTGGGTCGCAGCCGTCGACAGGAGCGCCTTCACATCCACATCAAACCCACTCTCAATCACCGTCCGCGCCAATCCCAGCGCATTGCGCCGCAGCGCGAACGGGTCCTTGTTGCCGGTCGGCTTCAACCCCGCGGCGAACCCGCCGGCCAGCGTATCCAGGCGTTCGGCGATCGCCAGTACCTTGCCCAGCGGCGACAGCGCGATGTCGTCGCCGGCGAAGCGCGGCTGGTAGGCCTCGTCGATCGCCAGGGCGATCTCGCTCGGCTCGCCGGCGGCGAGCGCGTAGTGGCGGCCGGCGATGCCCTGCAGTTCCGGGAATTCGTTGACCATCCGCGACTGCAGGTCGTTCTTGCTCAGTTCGGCGGCGCGGCGCGCCTGTGCCGGGTCCACGCCGACCTGCGCGGCGATCGCCTCGGCCAGCGCGGCCACGCGCTGCACCTTGTCGGCGATGCTGCCGAGCTTGGCCTGATAGGTGACGCTGGCCAGGCCGGCGCCCATCGCCTCCAGGCCCTGCTTGAGGTCTTCGTCGAAGAAGAACTTGGCATCGGCGAAGCGCGGGCGGATCACCCGCTCGTAGCCCTTGGCCACTTCGGCGACATCGCGCGAGACGATGTTGGCGATGCCGATGAAGTGCTCGGTGAGCTTGCCGCCGTCGTCCAGCACCGGGAAGAACTTCTGATTGCTCTCCATGGTCTCGATCAGCGCTTCCTGCGGCACCGCCAGGAACGCCGGCTCGAACTTGCACAGCACCGCCGACGGCCATTCGACCAGGTTCACCACCTGCTCCAGGTTGTCGGCGGCGATGCGCGCGCTGCCGCCGGCTTCGCGCGCGGCCTGCTCGACCTCGGCGACGATGCGCGCGCGGCGCACGTCCGGGTCCACCAGCACCTGCGCGGCCTGCAGCGCGGCCACGTAGTCGCCCGGCTGCGCCAGCGGCACCGGCGCGTCGTGGAGGAAGCGGTGGCCGCGGCTGTCGCGGCCGGCCTCCACGCCGAACAGCGGCATCGGCACTACCTCGCTGCCGAACAGCAGCACCAGCCACTGCACCGGCCGCGCGAAGCCGTAGTCGTGATCGCCCCAGCGCATCGGCTTGGGGATCGGCATCGCCGCGATCGCCTCGCGCAGGATCTCCGGCAGCAGCGTCGCGGTGCGCGCGCCCGGATTCACCGCGCGGTGCACGAAGCGCTCGCCCTTGGCGTCGCTGGTGCGCTCCAGCGCGGTCCAGTCGATCCCGGCCTTGGCGGCGAACCCCTGCAGCGCCTTGGTCGGCTGGCCGTCGGCGTCCAGCGCGATGTTGAGGTAGGGGCCGAGCACTTCCGCGCGCTGCTCCGGCTGCTCGACGGCCACGCCCGGCAGCAGCACCGCCAACCGGCGCGGCGTGGACAGCGGCTTGGCGTCGCCACGCTCGACCGCGATGCCGCGCTTCTCCAGCCCGGCGATCACGCCGTCGAACAGCGCCTGGGCCAGGCCCGGCAATGCCTTGACCGGCAGTTCCTCGGTGCCCAGTTCGATCAGCAGGGGAAGGTGTTGGCTCATGTGTCGGACCTTGCTAGCGGTTTTTCCCTTCTCCCTGCGGGAGAAGGTGCCCCGAAGGGGCGGATGAGGGTGCGGGCGCCTGGGGAGTCGGAGCACCCGGCTACTCGTGCCGGCGTACCCTCACCCCAACCCCTCTCCCGGTGGGAGAGGGGCTTTGGTTACTTCTTCACGCCGGGGAAGCCCAGCTTCTCGCGCTGCGCGTAGTAGGCCTTGGCCACCGCCTGCGCCAGCGCGCGCACGCGCAGGATGTAGCGCTGGCGCTCGGTCACCGAGATCGCGCGGCGTGCGTCGAGCAGGTTGAAGGCGTGGCTGGCCTTGGTCACCTGCTCGTACGCCGGCAGCGGCAGCCCGACCTCGACCAGCGCCTGCGCTTCCTGCTCGCACGCGTCGAAACGGTGGAACAGTTCGGCCACATTGGCGTGCTCGAAGTTGTACGCGCTCTGCTCCACCTCGTTCTGGTGGTAGACGTCGCCGTAGGTGACCGGCGTACCGTCGGGGCCGTAGGTCCACACCAGGTCGTAGACGTTGTCGCAGTTCTGCAGATACATGCACAGCCGCTCGAGACCGTAGGTGATCTCGCCCAGCACCGGCTTGCACTCCAGGCCGCCGGCCTGCTGGAAGTAGGTGAACTGGGTGACTTCCATGCCGTTGAGCCACACCTCCCAGCCCAGGCCCCAGGCGCCCAGCGTCGGCGATTCCCAGTTGTCCTCGACGAAGCGCAGGTCGTGCACCAGCGGATCGATGCCCAGCGCCTTGAGCGAATCCAGGTACAGCTGCTGGATGTTGTCCGGGTTCGGCTTCATCGCCACCTGGTACTGGTAGTAGCGCTGCAGGCGGTTCGGGTTCTCGCCGTAGCGGCCGTCGGTGGGGCGCCGGCTCGGTTGCACGTAGGCCGCGTTCCACGGCTCCGGCCCGAGCGCGCGCAGGAACGTGGCCGGATGGAAGGTGCCGGCGCCCACTTCCAGGTCCAACGGTTGGATCAGCACGCAGCCGTGCTGCGCCCAGAACTGGTTGAGGGTCTGGATCAGACCCTGGAACGTGATCGGAACGGACCGGGAAACGGACATCTCGCAGGGGCCGGTTGAGGGGTGCGCTAGTATAGCGACCGACTCGCGGGGACTTCCGCGTACCGGACCTGGACCATGGATTCGCGCCCTGCCGCGCCGCCCGCGTCGTCGCCCGCCGAGCCCACCGTGGCGTTGCCGCCGGGCCGGTTGAGCTTCGAGCGCGTGGCCGCCGCATTGCTCGCCGACGGCCTGGTCGCGCCGGCCGAACGCGGCCGCGTGCAGTTCTCGGCGCAGACCGCGCGCACCGCCAGCGACGTGCATCCGCTGGTGCTGCTGTCCAACCTGAAACTGGCCGCCACCCGCCCGCCCGGCAGCGAACTGAGCCTGGAACGGCTGACCGAGTGGCTGGCGCAGCGCTGCGGCCTGCGTTACCTGCGCATCGATCCGACCCGGGTCGACGTGGCCGCGGTCACCGGCGTGGTCTCGCACGCCTATGCGCGCCGCCACCGGATCCTGCCGCTTGCCCTGCAGCCCGAGCGTCTGCTGGTGGCGACCAGCGAACCGCTGGCGCTGGACTGGCTCGGCGATGTGCAGCACCTGGCGCGGCGCCGCATCGAGGTGGTGGTGGTCAACCCGCTGGACCTGCATCGCTACACGATGGAGTTCTTCGGCGTGACCCGCTCGGTGCGCGGCGCCAAGGACGGGCGCACCGAACAGAGCAGCGGCCTGCCCAGCTTCGAGCAGCTGGTGGAACTGGGCCGCGGCGGCGACGTCAATGCTGACGACCACCATATCGTGCACATCGTCGATTGGCTGCTGCAGTACGCCTACGAGCAGCGCGCCAGCGACATCCACCTGGAGCCGCGGCGCGAGGCCGGGCGCATGCGCTTCCGCATCGACGGCGTGCTGCACAAGGTGCTGGAAGTGCCGCCGGCGGTGATGACCGCCATCGTCAGCCGCATCAAGGTGCTCGGGCGCATGGACCTGGCCGAGCGGCGGCGCCCGCAGGACGGGCGCATCAAGACCCGCTCGCCGGGCGGGCGCGAGACCGAGATGCGCCTGTCGACCATGCCCACCGCCTTCGGCGAGAAGTGCGTCATGCGCATCTTCGACCCGGATGCCGCGTTCAAGAGCGTGGACCAGCTCGGTTTCAGCCCGCAGGAAGCGGCCGGCTGGAACGCGCTGGTGGAGCGCCCGCACGGCATCGTGCTGGTCACCGGCCCCACCGGCTCGGGCAAGACCACCACGCTGTACTCCACGCTCAAGCGCCTGGCCACGCCGGACGTGAACGTGTGCAGCGTGGAAGATCCGATCGAGATGATCGCCACCGAGTTCAACCAGATGCAGGTGCAGGCCAACATCGACCTGGACTTCGCCAGCGGCGTGCGCACCCTGCTGCGGCAGGACCCGGACATCATCATGATCGGCGAGATCCGCGACCTGGAAACCGCACAGATGGCGGTGCAGGCCTCGCTGACCGGCCACCTGGTGCTGTCGACCCTGCACACCAACGATGCGCCTTCGGCGATCACCCGCCTGCTCGACCTGGGCGTGCCGCATTACCTGGTCGCCTCCACCCTCAACGGCGTGCTGGCGCAGCGCCTGGTGCGCACCCTGTGCGGCCACTGCAAGCGCCCGCACACCCTGGAAGCGCACGAGTGGGACGCGTTGCGCGAGCCGGGCGAGGCCCTGCCCGAGCCGCTGCAACCCTATGCCCCGGTCGGCTGCCTGGAGTGCCGCCGCACCGGCTACCTGGGCCGCGTGGGCCTGTACGAACTGCTGCCGGTGACCCCGCGCCTGCGCACCCTGATCCGCGCCGACATGGACCTGGCCGGCTTCAGCCGCGCCGCCCAGGACGAGGGCGTGCGCACGCTGCGCCGCGCCGGCCTGGAAAAGGTGGCCGCCGGGCTGACCACCATCGAGGAAGTGCTGTCGGTGCTGCCGCCGCGCGAGTGAAGCGCGGGCGCTTCCCCGCCTCATGATCGCCAGTTATATGGCTATGCCGCCACCGCCGCGCGGCCTTGAACAATCCACGGCGACGGCGTCTAGAATCCCACCATGCCGTTCGCTTCTCCCGTCCGTCGCCGTGCTGCGCCCTTCCTGATCCTCGAAACCGGTGAACCGGTGGCGACGATGCGGCGCTACGGACGCTTCCCGCACTGGATCCGCGTCGCCGCCGGCCTGGCCGAGCGCGAGACGGTGGTGACCAACGTCGCCGCCGGCGAGGCGTTGCCGGCGCGGGGCGACTTCGCCGGAGTGATCGTCACCGGCTCGGCGGCGTTCGTCACCGACCGGGCCGAGTGGAGCGAACGCTCGGCGGCCTGGTTGCGCGAAGCCGCCGAGGACGGCACGCCGCTGCTGGGCATCTGCTACGGGCACCAGCTGCTGGCGCATGCGCTGGGCGGGGAGGTCGCCTATAACCCGGCCGGGCGCGAATCGGGCACGGTGGACATCGAACTGCACCCGCCCGCCGCCGAGGATCCGCTGTTCGCCGGCCTGCCGCCTCGCTTCCCCGCGCATGCCACGCATCTGCAGACGGTGCTGCGCGCGCCGTCCGGCGCCACGGTGCTGGCGCACTCGGCGCAGGACCAGTGCCACGCGTTCCGCTGGGGCGAGGCGACCTGGGGCGTGCAGTTCCATCCGGAGTTCACCACCCACCACATGCGCGGCTACGTGCAGGCGCGCGCGGACTGTCTACGCAGCGCCGGACGCTGCGCCCGTACCATCGCCCGCGAGGTCAGCGCCGCACCGCTGGCACGCAAACTGTTGCGGCGCTTCGTTCAGCACGCACGCGGGCAGCACAGCAGCGGCCAGGCAAAACCGCGATAATCTGTGTAGTCGCCGCTGCTGTACGGCGTCCCCCACTTCGGATTGGCAATGATCGAGATTCGTAAGCTGCCGGCCTCGGCCGGCGCGGAATGGCTGTTGGGCGGTGTGTCCCTGCTGCGGCGGGCGCCGTGGGCGCTGGGCCGGCTCGGGCTGATTTGGGGTCTGGCGACACTGATCATCCTGTTCCTGAGCGCGCTCAACCCGACCCTGGGCATGCTGGCGCAACTGCTGATGGGGCTGGCCGGGCCATTGCTGTTCGGCGGGCTGGTGTGGGCCGTGCGCGAGGTCGACCAGGGCCGCAGCGCCGAGCCGGCGCACCTGCTGCAGGGCCTGCACGGCAGCCGTGCGCCGAACCTGCTGGTGGCGCTATTACCGCAGGCGATCGCCGGATTGGTGTTGGCCGTTCTCGCCGTCGTGGTGATCCGCCCGGATGGGTTGATGCAGCTGAACACGGTGATGCTCAAGCTCAACGAACTGGGTCAGTCCGGCACGCAGCCGGATCCGAAGCAGGTAGAGGAGCTGATCGCGACCCTGCCGGCGTTGCGCATCGTGATGTGGCTGATGCTGGTGGCAGTGGGTGTCGTCGGAGTGGTGCTGACCCTGTTCCTGTTTGCGCCGCAGGTGATGTTCGACGGCCGCAACGGCCTAGCCGCCATCGGTCACGGCTTGCGCGCCTGCCTGCACAACCTGCCGGCGATGCTGGTCTTCTTCGTGCTCGCCTTCCTCGCGATGTTTGCGCTTTACTTCGCACTGGCCGTGGTGATGCTGGTGCTGCAGCTGCTCGTCGGCACCACGATGGCGGCGCTGATCTTGCAGGTGCTGCAGATGGCGGTGCTGCCACCAGCGATCGCTGGCATCGTCTACGTGGCCTGGAAGCAGATGTTCGTGCACGCCGGGGATGCGGCGCCGGCTGTGCCGCCGCCGCCCTCCAACGTCTTTGTGGCGTAGCGCCGGGAGTCGGGAGTCGGGAATCGTAAGAGCCACAGCAACAGCAAAGCGGCCCCTCGGGGCCGTTTTGCTGTGTGCGGCAGATTGCCGTCAAGCCGCGTGGTAATGGTGGGTATGCAGCGAACCGCTGTTCCGATTCCCTATTCCCGTGCCTCGATTCCCGGCTTCTTGGTCACCGCCGCTGCCGCAATGATGCCCAGCTCGTACAGCAGGCACATCGGGATCGCCAGCATCAGTTGCGAGACCACGTCCGGCGGGGTCAGCACCGCGGCCAGCACGAAGATGCCGACCACCGCGTAGCCGCGGCCCTCGCGCAGTTGCTGCGGGGTCACCCAGCCGAGCAGAGCCAGGATCACCAGCGCCACCGGCAGTTCGAAGCTGGCGCCGAAGGCGAAGAAGATCGCCAGCACGAAGTCTAGGTAGGCGCCGGCATCGGGGGTGAGCTGGATCACGTCCGGCTTGAACGTGGTCAGGAAGTGGAACACCGCCGGCAACACCAGGAAGTAGGCGAAGCCGCAGCCGAGATAGAACAGCAGCACCGCCGAGGCCAGCAGCGGCAGCGCCAGGCGCTTCTCGCGCTGGTACAGGCCAGGGGCGACGAAGGCCCAGGCCTGGTACAGCAGCCAGGGGGCGGACACGAACAGGGCCAGGAAGAACGCCAGCTTCAGCGGCGCGATGACCGCGCCGGCCGGGTGCGTGGCAATGACGCTCTGGCCCACCGGCAACTGCGCCAGCATCGGCTCGGCCAGCCAGGAGTACAGGCGCTTGGAGAAGGGCAGCAGCGCCACCACCACCACGCCCAGGCCGATCAGCGCGCGCATCAGCCGCGCGCGCAGTTCGATCAGGTGTTCGATCAGGCTGCTCTCGGCTTCCACGTTCATCGCGGTGCCTCCGGATCAATGGAGGGCGGCTGGCCGGTGTGCGCCGTGGCGGTCGACGCCGGATGCGGTGCGGCGGCACCGCGCGCGGCGGCCGGCACCACGGAAGCGGCGGGCACCGTCGCGGCAGAGTGCGTGGGCAGGGGCGTGGTCGTCTCGGGAGTGTGCGCAGTCGGGGCGTCGATTGCGGCGGCTGTCGCTGGCGGCACGGTCGACGGCGCGCTGTCGGCAGGCGGCACCGGCGGGTTCGGATCGATCTCGCGGCGCAGCGCCTCGGTCTGCCGCTGCAGTTCCTCGCTGCCGTCGCGAAACTGGGTCTCGGCCTGGCGCAGCGAACTCTGCACGTCGTGCAGGCTGCGCTTGAGTTCCTCGGCTTCCAGTTCGCGTTCCAGTTCCTGCTTCACCGAGTCCCACTGCGCGCGGGCGCGGCGCACCCACAATCCGGCGAAGCGCGCCGCCTTGGGCAGGCGCTCGGGACCGAGCACCACCAGGGCCACCACCGCGATCACCAGCAGTTCGCTGAATCCGATATCGAACACGCCGGCGGGGTCCCGTCAGTGCGCGTCGCGGTCGCGTTCGGCCTGGGTCTGGCGGGACGGCTCGCTGCTGCTGCGCGTCTCGTCGCCGAGCTGGCCGGCGGGCTTGTCGTCGTCGCGCATGCCTTTCTTGAATTCCTTGACCGCGTTGCCCAGATCCTTGGCGCCGCTCGTCAGCCGCTTGGTGCCGAACACCAGCAGCACGATCACCAGCACCACCAGCCAGTGCCAGATGCTAAGACTGCCCATGATCCGCTCGCAGAAAAGTCGTAAGGAACCCGCAGGATAACGCACCGCGCCGCGCCGCGTTACCTCTCCCGGCCGTGCAGGCAGGCCTGCACGGCGCGATGGACAGGTGGCGTTGAGAACTGCGCTCAGCGATCGCCGTCGAGCTTCTCGGTGCGGATCTCGCCGTCGGACACCGGCTGGAAGCCCTGCTGCGCCGGTTGCGCCTGGCCCTGCAGGGGGACGGTGCTGGCGGCGGCGTCGGGCGCGGCGGTCGGTTCCGGCGTGGCCTGCTGCGCCGGCATGGCCGCCGGTGCCGGGGCGGCGCCCGGGCTGCCGTTGCTGTCGGTGCCACGGCTCTGCCGCGCGGCGTAGGTGGCTTCCTCCAGCTTGTCGCGGAAGGCGACGATGTCGTTGGACGGCCGGTTGGTGGTGCGGCCTTCGAAGATCATCCGCGGGGTGGTGTTGCTGCCGTAGGCGTTGAGGTCGGCGGCATCGTCGATCTGCAGCGCGGCGCCATCCAGGGCGACGCCGGCGAACAGGCCGCGCGCGCGCGACCACGACCAGATCTCGGCCTTGAGCTGGCCGTCGGTGGCAGCGGCGGCGTTGCGCCCGACCGGGCCGGCGGCGACGCCGGCATCGGCACCGAGGGTGAACTTGCCGTTGACGATGTTGTCCAGGCTGCGGTCGTTACGGAACACCAGCACCACGTCGGAGGACTGCACGCCGACCTGGAAGCCGATGCTGCCGCCGGTAAGCTTGACGAACACCGGGTTGGACCAGGTGCCGTCGGGGCGCTTGACCGACATCAGGCCGTGGCCGCGGCGCCCGCCGATCACCAGGCCGGCCTTGAGCGTATCCGGGATCACCACGATGGCGCGGCCCTCGTCGAGCAGCTTGTCGGGGATGGCCTGCTCGGGAATCTTCTGGATGTCGGTCAGCACGCGCAGCGCGTTGCGGGCGCGCTCGTCCTCTTCCGGTCCGGCCACGGCGTGGCCGACGAACAACAGGGTGCTCAACAACAGGGCGAGGCGCGGCAGGAGGGGCATGGCGGGCTCCGAAATAGGTCCGCAGCAAGATACTGCAAGTCCTTGAACTTAGTCACAGGGCAATGAATCGGCAATGAGTGGTGCCGGCACCGCATGCAGGCGCCGTCGATCGCCGCGATCGAGCGTATCGACACGCCGCAACGCGCGCGCTCTGCCACAATGCGCGCATGTCCGACGCACCCGAGACCGCCATCCTGGTGGTGAATCTAGGCACGCCCGAGGCGCCGACCGCGCCTGCGGTCGCCCGTTACCTGGCCGAGTTCCTTGGCGACAAGCGCGTGGTCGCGATCCCGCGGCTGTTCTGGTGGCCGCTGCTGCACTGGGTGATCCTGCCGCGGCGCTCGCCGAAATCGGCGGAGAAGTACGCCCAGGTGTGGCTGGCGGACGGCTCGCCGCTGGCGGTGTACACCCGCCGCCTGGCCGAGGGCATGCAGCGCGAGCTGCCCGGGCACCGCGTGGCCTGGGCGATGCGCTACGGCGCGCCGGCGCTGGCGCCGGCCCTGGACGCGCTGCGCGATGCCGGCGTGCGCCGGATCGTGGTGCTGCCGCTGTACCCGCAGTATTCGACCACCACCACAGCCTCGATCGAGGACGTGGTGCAGGCCTGGCAGGCGCGCCATCCGCAGCTGCCGGTGCACCTGATCAAGGACTACCCGACCGATCCGGCCTGGGTCGCGGCGGTGGCCGACAGCGTGCGTGCGCACTGGGCGCAGCATGGCCGCGGCGAGCGCCTGTTCTTCTCCTTCCATGGCCTGCCGCAGCGCGTGGCCAACAACGGCGATCCCTACCCGCAGCGCTGCGAAGCCAGTGCGCAGGCGATCGCCGCTGCGCTGGGCCTGGAGGCCGGGCAGTGGGAGCTCGGCTACCAGTCGCGCTTCGGCGCCGAGCGCTGGCTGCGCCCGTACGCCGAGCCGCGGCTGTGGGAGCTTGCCGGGCAGGGGGTCAAGCAGGTGGACGTACTCTGTCCCGGCTTCGCCACCGACTGCCTGGAAACCCTGGAAGAAGTGGCGATGGGCTTCGTCGAGACCTGCGCCGAACGCGGCATGCAGGTGCGCTACATCCCCTGTCTCAACGACGCCCCGGCGCACGCGCGTGCCCTGGCGCAGCTGGCGGCCCGCGCGGCATGAGTTTGCGTGCTTTTGCCTGCCCGTCGCGGGTGGGCGCGCTGGCCGGACTGCGCAGCGGCGACCCGGAGGGGCCCAAGGCGCTGGCCTTGCACGGCTGGCTCGACAACGCCGCCAGCTTCGTGCCGCTGAGCCGGCACCTGCCGCAGCTGGACCTGGTGATGCTGGACCTGCCCGGCCATGGCCACAGCAGCGACCTGCCCGATGGCGCCGAATACCTGCTGGCCAGCGCCCTGCACCCGGTGCTGGACGCGGTCGATGCGCTTGGCTGGGAGCGCTTCGTGCTGATCGGCCATTCGATGGGCGCGGCCATCGCCAGCCTGCTGGCCGCCGCGGCGCCGCAACGCATCGAGAAGTTCGTGGCGATCGAGATGCTGGGCGGCCTGGCCGAGAGCGAGGCGGGCGCGGTGGAACGGCTGCGCAACAGCGTCGCCAGTACCCGCCGTGCCACCGCCACGCCGTTGCGCGTGTTTCCCGATCTGGCCGCGCCGGTGCGGGCGCGGATGCTGGCCAACCAGCTCAGCGAGCCGGCCGCGCGGCTGCTGGTGGAACGCGGCGTGCGCGCGGTGGACGGCGGCTACGTGTGGCGCAGCGACCGCCGGCTGACCCTGCCCACCGCGATCCGCCCGACCGAGCCGCAGATGCAGGCGCTGCTGGCCGGCATCGAGTGCCCGACCGCGGTGGTGTTCGCCGATCCGGCGCAGGACATCCTGCCCGAGTCGCTGCGCCTGACGCGCGCGGCGTGCCTGCGCGACGGCCGCGTGCACACGCTGCCCGGCACCCACCATCTGCACATGGAACAACCGGCGGCGGTGGCCGCGTTGCTGCACGGCTTCCTCTGACGTAGACGCGGCGCTGACCGCGTCGCCATGCGTCTGCGCCGCCGCGACCATCGCATCCGGGCATCGCGCACGCACACTGCGACGCAGTGGGCGCCGGTGCTGCGCAGGCCGCCGCAATTGTTCCTTTCGCGGCGTCACAGTTCGACATGTTGTCGCCGTGCCGTCGCGGTTCGGAAAACTTCGGCGTACAGCGTAGCGCGCACCTTTCGCCCTGACGCCGCGCTTCCATGATCCGCCTCCTTCGCCGCTACCGGGTCGGCCCACGCCTGACCTTCGCCTTCGCTGCCCTGCTGTTGATCTGCGGTGCCCTGATCGTGGCCAGCCTCGCGTCGATGGCGCTGGCGCGCCAGCAGCTCGACGACATCGCCCTGGACAAGATGGAGAAGATCCGCCTGTCCAACGCCATGGTCGCGGCGCAGGCGCGGCTGGAGATCGGCCTGCTCAACGACGTCATCCTGACCAACCCCGACGAGAAGCAGGCGGTGGTGCGCGCCATCGGCCAGGCCCAGCGCGACTACGCGCAGGCACGGCGCAAGCTGTTCGCGCTGCGCCTGGACCCGGCCGACCGCACCGGCGCGCAGCTGCGCGCGGCGATCGACAAGGCCTATGTGCAGGTGCAGCCGTTCCAGTCGCAGGTGCTGGCGATGGCCGCCGACAACCAGAACCTGGATGCGCAGACCTTGCACCTGTACACCTTGCAGCCGCTGCTGGCGCAGTGGCAGCAGGCGATCCAGCGCAACGCCGCGCACCTGCGCACGCTCAGCGACGGCTCCTATGCGCAGGCGGTGACCACCATGGCCCGCGCGCGCTGGTTGCTGCTGCTCGGCGGCGGTTTGCTGCTGGCGGTCAGTGCGTGGCTGGGCTGGTGTATCACCCAGAGCCTGGTGCGGCCGCTGCGCGAAGGTACTCGCGTGGCCGCGGCGATCGCCGCCGGCCAACTCGACGCGGTGCTGCCGGCACAGGGCAACGACGAGGCCGCCGAGCTGCTGCGCAGCATGCAGACCATGCAGACCCAACTGCGCGCGGTGCTGGCCGAGCAGCGGCGGATGGCGCAACGGCATGCCGACGGCGCCATCGCCTGCCGCGGCGATGCGGCCGCCTTCCCGGGCGACTACGGCCAATTGCTGCGCGACGCCAATGCGCTGGTCGACCTGCACGTGGGCACCGCGCAGTCGATGGTGGCGCTGATGCGGCGCTACGCCATCGGCGATCTCAGCGAGGACATGCCGCGCCTGCCCGGCGAGCAGGCCGCGATCTCCGAGGCGATGGATGCGATCAAGGCCAACCTCGGCACGCTCAGCCGCGACATCTGGCATCTGGCCGAGGCCGCCGCGGCCGGCGACTTCAGCGCGCGTGCCGATCTCGGCGCGCACCAGCACGATTTCCGCATCATGCTCGAGAGTCTCAACCAGTTGATGGCGACGGTGGACGGCAACCTGGGCGAGTTGTCCGGGCTGTTGCGCGCCATCGCCAGCGGCGACCTCGGCGTGCGCATGCATGGAGACTTCCATGGCGTGTTCGCCGACATGCGCGACGATGCCAACGCCAGCGCCGACCAGCTCGCGGCGATCGTGGCCGGCATCCAGCACGCGGCCGCAGCGATCGATGCCGAGGCCGGCGCCATCGCCGGCGGCCACCAGGACCTGTCGCAGCGCAGCGCCGAACAGGCCGGCACGCTGGAGCGCACCGCCCGTGCGGCGGCGCGCCTGACCGACACCGTGCGCCAGAACGCCACCCATGCGCACCATGCCAACCAACTGGCCGACGCCGCGGCGACCGTGGCTGGGCAGGGCGGCGCGTCGATCGACGCGGCGGTCGGTGCGATGCAGGGCGTGGAAGCGGCCTCGCGCAAGATCGGCGAGATCATCGCGGTGATCGACGGCATTGCCTTCCAGACCAACATCCTGGCGCTCAATGCCGCGGTGGAGGCCGCGCGTGCCGGCGAGCAGGGCCGCGGCTTCGCGGTGGTCGCCAGCGAGGTGCGCGCGCTGGCGCAGCGCTCGGCCGATGCGGCCAAGGAGATCAAGCGCCTGATCGAGGCCTCGGTGGACCAGGTCGCGGTGGCCTCGGCGCAGGTGCACGACGCCGGCCGCACCATGGGGCGCGTGCTGGCCTCGGTGGACGAGGTCAATGCACTCATGGCGGGCATTGCGGCGGCCTCGCAGGAGCAGGCCGCCGGCATCGACGAAGTCGGACAGGCGATGGCGCAGATGGACCGCAGCACCCAGCAGAACCTGGCGTTGGTGGAGCAGGCCACGGCCGCGTCGCGCGCGTTGGAGCAGCAGGCCGGCAGTCTGAGCGAGGCGGTGGCGGTGTTCCGGCTGGCCGATGCGGCACCGTCGGTCCCGCCGGCGGAGCAGGCGTTGCCGGTGCTGGCGATCCAGCCTGCGCCAGCCGGCTTCGACTATGCGCGCAGCGCCTGATGCGGAAGCGTTCGTAGGGCTGGGCGCCGCGGGCAGTGCGGTTGACGACCGCCACGGCGTCCATCGCCACGCCGAACGCACCCACGTCGGGGGCATGCGGACAGGCCTGTAGGTGTGTTCCCTACACACCCATCGTGAAGCTTGTGTGTAGAAAAATTTTCGCTTAAGTTGCGCCCACGCCTGCCGTCAACAGGCGTAGACGCGATACGTCCTGTGTACGCGGCTCGATCCCGGCGTCCTGACATGCCGGCGTAGTGCCGCACGGACCGTACCGCCTCGCTGGCGCCGGAGGTCGCGCCTGATTCGCGGTAGGCGGGAGGAGAGGGGGCCTGCCGGGCGCTGCATGGAGTTCTGCTTCCGCAGCGCTGGGCCAACACACCGCGATGCGACCGCATCGGCGCGCCCACCCGCCTGCTCATTCTCCCTTGTCCGCATCCCCGTTTGCGCCATGTCGTGCCGCAATGCAGCATGCGCGCCCGATTCGCTGCCCGAGCGCGGCCTCGCCGATGCCGTCGATCGCGCCGCGATGTTCGGTGTTCAGCCGCGGTCCGGGCGCACCCGCCGCAGCGTCTTCGAGCGCTTCGACGAACGTGCTCTCGCCCAAGCCGATCTGTCGGATGCAGCCTGTCCTTCAGGAGCGGCTTCCGCCGCGATGCGCTTTGCCGAGCGCGCGCATCGCGGCGGAAGCTGCTTCTACGGAGTGTTTCCCACTGTTCGTGGATGGACCCTTCAGTCGCGATCCGGCCGCAGCAGCCAGCGCAGATGCGCCTTGAGCTGGCGGCCGTGCTGGTGGAACCAGGTGCGCTCGGCGCGCCAGTCGGGGAAGCGCGCTTCCACTTCGTGCCAGAACGCCGGCGAATGATTGGCCTGGATCAGGTGGCAGAGTTCGTGCACCAGCACGTACTCGAACGCCGAGGGCCGCCCCAGCACCAGCGCCAGATCCAGCGCCATGCTGCCGTCGGGCGCCAGCGAGCCCCACTGCGAGGACATGACCTTGTAGCGCACCGCACGCGGGGCGCGCGGCAGCGATGGCAGGTACTGCGGCAGCCAGCGGCCGACGTCGGCGCGGGCCTGGGCTTCGTAGAAATCGCGCAGCGCGCGGCGCAGCGCCGCGTCGCCGCCGCGTGGCGGCAGGTGCAGGTGGGCCACGCCGTCGGCGACCTCGATGCGCGCGTAGCGGGCGTCGTGCCAGGCCACCGGCAGCGACTGCCCGCGCAGCGGCAGTTCGCCGGCCTCGCCCGGGCGCAGCGGCGTCAGCGTCTCGGCGGCGACATAGCGCGAGAGCTGCTGCGCCAGCCACTGGCGGTTCTCCAGCAGGAAGCGCTCGCCGGCGATCAGGCTGGCCCGCAGCGGCAGGGTCAGGCGTGCGCCGCGTTCGTCCACGCTGAGCTTGATGCGCCGCGCGCGCGGGTCGCGCACGCGCAGCACCTCGACTTCGCGCTCGTCCAGGCGGAAGCGGACGAGGTCGCGTTCGACGGCCGCCGGGGGCGGCGCGATCAGGCGACGGAGCAGATCGGGCATGGGCACAGCATACCGCCGGCGCGGGTGCGCACGGTGACAGCCGCGTGCACCCGCTTGCGCCGCGGCATCAGTCGGCCTTGCTCAGCTTCAGCGCCGCTTCCAGCAACAGGAACAGGCGCCGCACTTCGGCGCTCATCAGCGCGAAGCGCGCGTCCAGTTCGGCGCGCACGCCGTCCTGGTCGGCATGCTCGAGCTGGTCCAGCGCACCGTCGAGGAACTTCAGCTTGCGGATCACCAGATCGTCGCCGAGCACGAAGGACACGTGGTCGTCGAGCACCAGCGCCAGCTTGGTGACCTGCTTGCCGGCTTCCAGGTGCTTGTCGATCTCGTCGCAGCGCAGCTCCTGGTGCTGGCACTTGACCACCGCGCCGCCTTCGATCGGATCCTTCATCTCGCATTCTTCGCCCAGGCTCAGGCCCTCGGGCAGCGGCTCGCCGGCGATCCAGCCGGTGAGGATCGAGCGCGGCGCAACTTCGGCGTTGAGCGGCAGCGCCGGGAAGCTGCCGAGCAGGCCGCGGATCTCCGACATCACGTTCTCGCCGGTCTTGCGGCTGGAGGTGTCCACGGCGACGTAGCCGTGCTGCAGGTCGAGCATGGCGTCGGTGCGCGAAGACTTGACGAAGGCGCGCGGCAGCAGCTCATGGATCAGGTCGTCCTTGAGCCGCTTGCGCGCGCGGCCGCCGGGGCGCCGGCCTTCCTTCTCCTCGATCTCGGCGACCTTGCGCGCGAGCAGGTCGTTGACCACAGAGCCGGGCAGGATCTTGTCCTCGCCGCCGACGGTCAGCCACAGGAAATCGGCGATGCGGTGCGACAGCGCCTCCTGTTCGTCGCGGCCGAACGGGGAGATGAAGCCCCGCGAGCTCATTTCCAGCGGGCCGACCGACTTGAGCAGGGCCTCCGGCAGGAGCGTTTCGACCTCGGAGAAATCGAGCGTGGTGGGGAAGCGGAACAGGGTCAGATTGCGAAAGAACATCGAGCATCCAGCGGAAGGAAACGGAACGGTCCGGCGGCATGCGCCGGGGAGCGGCGGCCATTGTCGCATCGCGCCCGCCCCGGCACCGCATCGGGCGGTTCAGCGAGATGGATCAGCCCAACGGGTCGTCCGCCCAGGCGCCGGCCGTCGCCGCGCCGCCGAGCGCGGCGAAGTCGAACAGCGCGCGGTCGGCCAGCTGCGCCGGATGCACGTTGCCCAGTGCCCGGGCAATCTGCTCCACCCGCCCCGGATGCTCCCGGTCCCACTGCTGCAGCAGCTGGCCGACCTGGCGGCGCTGCAGGGTTTCCTGGCTGCCGCACAGCGTGCAGGGGATCAGCGGGAAGGCCTGCGTCTGTGCGTAGGCGGCGATATCGTCCTCGCGCACGTAGGCCAGCGGCCGGATCACCACGTGGCGGCCATCGTCGCTGCGCAGCACCGGCGCCATCGCCGCCAGCTTGGCGTGGAAGAACAGGTTCATGAAGAACGTGGCAACGATGTCGTCGCGGTGGTGGCCCAGCGCGATCTTGGTGAAGCCGTTCTCCGCCGCGTAGCGGTAAAGCGCGCCACGGCGCAGCCGCGAGCACAGCGAACACAGGGTCTTGCCTTCCGGCACCACCCGGGTGACCACCGAATAGGTGTCCTGTTCGATCACATGCCAGGGCACGCCACGCTGGCGCAGGTAGGCCGGCAGCACGTCGGCGGGAAAGCCCGGCTGCTTCTGGTCCAGGTTCACCGCCACCAGCTCGAACGGTACCGGCGCCTTGCGCTGCAGCTGCAGCAGGATGTCCAGCAGGGTGTAGCTGTCCTTGCCGCCGGACAGGCACACCATGACCTTGTCGCCGGCACCGATCATGCCGAAATCGGCGATGGCCTGGCCCACCTGCCGGCACAGGCGCTTGCCCAACGCCACGGCGTTGCGGGCGGCGGGCGGTGCGGGATCGGCGAGCGGGTGCAGCGGCGGCAGGGGCAGGGGCGAGGTCATCGGCGGTAGTGTAGTCGGCGGCTCGGACCGCCGTGATTGTGAAGCTGACGTTGAAGCCGAGCTTTATCGGCCCTGTTGCCTGCGAGGATCGGGACAAGCGCCACGCCCCGTCTATCGATCCTCCTCGGCCATGCCGCCAGGAGACCAAGGCCGTACACTCGCCACTGGTCACCGACGCAAGGTCGCCCCATGTTCAAGAACCTCATCCCCAAGATCTTCTACGCGCGCATGCAGGACGGGCTGGATTTCTTCGTCGGCGGCCTGGGATTCCAGGTGCTGTACCAGGACGCCACGATGGCGGTGATCGCACGCGACGGCGCCAAGGCCTATCTGGTGGAGAACGCCGAGTGGGCGGCGAAGGACCGGCCGGAACTGGGCATCGAAACCGACAGCATCGACACGATCTATGCGGAGCTGTCCGCACGTGCGCCGCAGTGGCTGCATCCGAATTGCCGTACCGTCGCGCTCAAGCCCTGGGGCGCACGCGAGTTCGCGATGCTGGACCCGACCACGGTCTGCGTGGTGTTTCGCGAGTGGCCGGCGCAGGAGTGAGCGACGGCGAGCCTGGGCGAGCTGTGGATGGGCATGCGCAAGAAACAGGATCTGCCGGAAAAGCCCTGCCTGCATTGCGGCCGGCCGTTCCGCTGGCGCAAGAAGTGGGAGAAGGTCTGGGACGAGGTGAAGTATTGTTCCGACCGCTGCCGTGGCGAGCGCAAGCGCGTGCGCGCGCCGGAGGCGCCGTGAGCTCCCGGGCCGTGCGCTGGCGCACCGCATGCCAGCAGGCGTGCCGCCCTGCATGAGTCCGGTGCCCTCCACCGCCCACACCCTGCGCCTGGTACTCGGCGACCAGCTCGATCCCGAGCACGCCTGGTTCGACGTGCGCGATCCCGGCGTGGTGTATGTGCTGATGGAAGTGCGGCAGGAGACCGACTACGTCCTGCACCATGCCCAGAAGATCCTGGCCGTGTTCGCCGCGATGCGCGACTTCGCCCGGCACCTGCGCAGCGTCGGCCACCGCGTGCGCTACGTGGCGATCGACGATGCCAGCAACCGCCAGTCCATCCCCGCCAATCTCGATGCGCTGATGGCGCACTACGGTGCGCAGCGCCTGCAGTATCAGGATCCGGACGAATGGCGCCTGGACCAGCAGCTGCGGCAGTGGGGGGCGACGCAGGCCTTCGCCACCGAGGCGGTGGACAGCGCGCACTTCTACACGCGTCGCAACGAAGTGGCGGACTTTTTCCGCGGACGTGGGCAGTGGCTGATGGAGCATTTCTACCGGCACATGCGCAAGCGTCACCGGATCCTGCTGGCGGCGGACGGCACGCCCGAGGGCGGGCAGTGGAACTACGACCACGACAATCGCCAGCCCTGGCATGGCGAGCCGCCGCCACCGCCCGATGCGCGCCCGACCCACGATCACCGCGCGCTGTGGGCCAGCATCCAGGCCGCCGGCGTGGACAGTTTCGGTCAGCCGCAGGCAGAGGCGGTGCGCTGGCCGCTGAACCGGGCCGAGGCGCTGTCCTGCCTCGATCGCTTCATCGTCGACGCCCTGCCGCATTTCGGCCGCTACGAGGATGCGATGAGCACGCGCAGTCCGCGCCTGTTCCATTCGCAGCTTTCCTTCGCCCTCAACACCAAGATGCTGCGGCCGCAGGAAGTGGTGCAGCGCGTGCTGGCGGCCCATAGCGCTGGCGCCGCGCCGCTGGCAGCGGTGGAAGGTTTCGTGCGGCAGATCCTGGGCTGGCGCGAGTACGTGCGCGGCATCTACTGGGCACACATGCCTGGCTATGAAGCGCGCAATGCGCTCGGCCACGACACGCCGCTGCCGGCCTGGTTCTGGACCGGCGACACGCACATGCGCTGCCTGCAGCACGCCATCGGCCAATCGCTGCAGGATGCGTACGCGCACCATATCCAGCGGCTGATGGTGATCGGCAACTTCGCCCTGCTCGCCGGCCTGGATCCGGCGGCGGTGCATCGCTGGTACCTGGGCGTCTACATCGACGCGTTCGAATGGGTCGAACTGCCCAACACCGTGGGCATGAGCCAGTTCGCCGACGGCGGCCTGCTCGCGACCAAGCCCTACGTCAGCAGCGCGGCCTACATCGACCGCATGAGCGACTACTGCCAGGGCTGCCGCTACGATCGCAAGCAGAAGACCGGCGCGCGTGCGTGTCCCTACAACGCGCTGTACTGGGACTTCTTCGCCCGGCACCAGGACACGCTGGGGCGCAATCGTCGCCTGGACATGGTCTACCGCCAACTGGGCAAGTTGTCGGCCACGCAACTGCAGGCCTTGCGCACACAAGCGCAGCAGTTGCGCGAAGGTCTGGACACGCTGTAGCGCTGGCCAGGCGCCTCGCGCGCATCCGCAGCGGCTGGACGCGATGCAGGAACGTGTCCTGCGACGCACCCAAAGCGTGCCGCACGCCGCGCATCGACACGCTGTCGCATGCCCGGCGCACGCAATCGCGCGATCTGCTACCTGCGTTGTGGTCGCTCCATACACGCTCAAGCACCCTGTGCCGCCGGTCGGCGCAGGCCGCCGGTTGCACTCGAGGTGTCAGCGACGTGGATGACGGTCGGATGACTGTCGCGCGTCGTGTTGTTCCCCCGCAACCCTATCGAGCATGATCATGACCACGACGTTCTCCCTCACCACCAGCGCACGCGCACTGGGTGTCCTCGCTCTCATGACCGCCGCCACGGCGATCGCCGCCGTCCCCGCCGCGCCGCAATGCAGCGTGCCGCAGGCTTGGGTGCTGCCGACCGCGACCACCGTGGTCGGCAACGGCACGCAGGCCAGTTGCACCGCCAGTGCGCTGGCCACCGCTGCGGCGCAAGGCGGCTACATCACCTTCAACTGCGGCACCAAGCCGACCAGCATCGCGGTCGACCGTTCGATCGTCATCGCGGCGACGACGCCCACGGTGATCGACGGCCAGGGCAAGATCACCCTGGACGGCCGCCAGTCCGCCCGGATCCTACTGGTCAATGCCGGCAGTGCGCTGTCGGTGCGCAACCTGAAACTGCAGAACGGCAGCTCCGTGCAGCCGGCATCGAACCAGGCCTACGACCCGGGCACCTGGGGCGGCGGCGCGATCAAGGTCGGCTACCGCGGCAAGCTGGAAGTCATCAACAGCCAGTTCCTGGCCAACCGCAGCAGCATCGGCGGCGGCGCCATCTTCGCCGGCAGCGACGCCGAGGTGACCATCGTCCGCAGCGGCTTCTACAAGAACAGTTCCTGGCTCGGCGGCGCGCTGTATACCCAGCTCAGCCGGCTCACCATCGTCGGTTCGGAATTCGCCAACAACCAGGCGATCAATGCGCCGCAGGGCTTCCCCGATGCCGGCAACTTCGGTGGCGGCGGTGCGATCGACACCGACGGCGCATCGCTGGCCGGCTATCTCAAGGGCGGCGTCGGCAGTGGCGGTACGCTGGCGGTGTGCGGCACCGTGGTCCGCAACAACGTCGCCGCCAACGGCTCCGGCGGCGCCACGTTGTGGGCGTACGCGCCGGACACCATCGACGTGAAGTACTCCACCTTCGCCAACAACGTCGCCACCGGCGGTCCGGGCGGCGGCGCGCGCATCAGCATGGGCTTCACCGACACCTCGCATGCCGGCACCGCCATCACCACGCCGGGCACCATCAACGTCGCCGAGACCAGCTTCCTGTCCAACAAGGCCCAACAGGGCAACGCCGGCGCGCTGTACCTGGATTGCTACGGCGCCTGCGACGTCAGCAACAGCACTTTCTACGGCAACTACGCGAAAGGCGTGGGCGCGGCCATCCAGCACGTCGGCTGGCAGCCGGCCAACGGCGACCAGGGCAGCCCCAGCGTGCGCTTCGACAACGTCACCTTCGCCGAAAACACGCCGTGGGTGACGCTGTTCGGCGACAAGTTCGACCTCCGCAACAGCATCCTGTACTCCAAGACCGAGCGCGTGTTCTGCAACAACCAGAGCAACACCGGCAACAACCTCATCGAGTACTCGGCCAAGGGCGCAGTCTGGCCGAACGCCTGTCTGGCCGCGGGCAACGTGAAAGCGGCCGATCCGCTGCTGTCGGCCCCCGCCAGCAACGGCGGGCCGACGCTCACCCAGCTGCCTGCGGCCAACAGCCCGGCGCTGAATGCCGGCAGCAACTGCGCCGCCATCGACCAGCGCGGCAATCCCCGCAATACCGCCGTGTGCGATCTCGGCGCGGTGGAGGTCAAGTAAGTCGATCTGCCGTCGTTCGCTGCACGAAAGCGTGCGGTCGCGCCGGCCTGGCCGGTGCGGCCGCGCGTATTGATTCGATCGTCAGCAACGCGACTGGAAGGCCCTGCTACAGTGCGCGCAGCATGCGCCGAAGACCGCAGGAGCGACCGTGAACGAATCCGACGCCTACGTGTACGACGAGATCCGCAAATGGGTCTGGTCCGGGTTCTACTCCCAGGACGAGATCCAGGAGATGCTCGAGGACATCCTGGAAGACGACTGCGACGAGACCATGCTGCGCGCCTCGGTCGCCAGCCAGTGGCAGGCCAAGCAGCAGGCGGAACAGACCTGGCCGGCGCAGACCGACTGCGACCGGCTCGATGCGCTGTTCGAGCGGCTGCACGACGCCGGCATCTGTGCGCTGGCCAATGCCGGCTACACCATGTCCGACGGTCACGTCGACGTGAACCAGGCGGTGGCCGACACGCCGGACCGGCGTTACCACGGCTACTGCTTCTATCACGGCCAGGACATGGAGCGCGCCATCGACGGCGGTGGGCTGATGCTGGCCTTCGGCGATCTTGAAGGACGCGAGGACGCAGACCTGGCGGTCGGCCAGCAGGTCGCCGCGGCGTTGCGTGCGGCCGGCTTCACCGTGGACTGGGACGGCACGCCGCGCAAGCGCATCGATCTGCCCGGCTTCGTCTGGCAGCGTCGCGCCGACTGGGAGTGATGTTCCAGCGCGGCGTGGGCAGCGGCAGGCTGCGAGACGCCGATGCCCTGGCTACAATCGCGTGCTCATGTCTGACCGCGCCACGATGCGTGGAAGACGTTTGACGGAGAGGCGTTTCATGGAGCGGATGCTGTATCGCAATCGCCGCGGGTCGCTGCACGTAGCCGGCAGGCACCATGCGCCGCGCGCGGCCCTGCTGTTGGCCACCGCGTTGCTGGCCGCCTGTGCCGGTGCGCAGTCTTCTTCCCCCTCGATCACCCCTGCACACACGGAGCGGACCATGTCGGAGATGACGCCAGAGCACCTGGCACAAGGCGTAGTACGGTTGATCCTGGCGATCGGCGGCAAGCAGGATCTGGTCGCCGCGCAGGTCGCGGCGCAGACCGGTCTGCAGGTCGAGGACGAGGGCGGGCATGCGTTCAGCGCGTCCGGCACGCTCGCCGGCGGTGGCGGCTACACGCTGGAATCGGTCGCCGATGCCGATGCTGCGCCGCCGTCGCGGCTGGACCTACGCTTCACGCCCGCGCCGGGCGCGGCACCGGCGCAATGCACGCAATCGTTGGCCGGGTATCGCCAGGCGCTGGTCGCGGCCGGCTTCGTGCCGCGCTGGATCGCACCGCCGCGTCAGGGCAGCGCCGGCCGCTGGCATTTCGAACGCGGCGCGGTCGCCGTGTACGCCTTCCTCGGCAAGGACGCTGGCGAACACGACGCGCAGGCGTGCGTGGAGATGCTGCAGATCCTGGTCGACGCCTGAGGAGCGCGGAGATGGCACACGACGACGAACGCCTGAAGGGCATGGTCGACACCTTCGCGCAAGCGCATCCGAAGGAAGGCCAGGCGCTGCGGCAGATGCTGGACAACACGCCGGAACTGCGCACGCGCGTGGAGCAGGCGATCGGGCAACAGCAGCTGTCCGGCTTCGCGCCCAGCCCCGAGGCGGGTACCGGGTCGTACAGCCCGCGCACCGGACAGATCGAGTTGCCGATGGACGTGCTGGCCACGGCGAAGATGAACGCGCCGCGCGACGATTCGGCCAACACCGCCCGCATCGTGCTGGGCCACGAGATCGGCCATGCCATCAACAAGGCCGCCATCGACCGCAGCGATGCCGCGTTCGCGGCCAAGGTCGACGGCATCGCCGCCTCGCCCTCGCCGCACGACTACACCGCCACGCTCAAGGCCTACGGGCAGGAACAGCGCACCCGCGAGGCCAAGGACGAGATCGCCGGGGTCAACACGCTGGCCGACTACGTCACCCGCACCAATCCCAAGGCCACGCTCAAGGACCTGTACAACGCCAGCAGCGAGATGGCCAGCTACATCGACAAGCAGGGCGTAGGCAGCAAGGCCACCTACACCGCCAAGGACGGGTTGAGCTTCGGCAAGGACCTGAAGATCGACGCGGACAATCCGCGCAACGTGGAGGCGATGGGCAAGCTGTTCTACGACGCGCGCGGCTATCCGCAGAACTATGGCGAGCGCGCGCTGGCGCAGATCGCCGATGCCGAGGACCGGGCGCAGGCGCAGCATCCCGAGCGCACGCCGCCGGCGGTGCATGCCGACCTGAAGGCGGTCGGCATCGATGCCGCGCAGGTGCCGCGCGATGTGCTGCCGGCGGGATTCCGCGATGGTTCCGCACCGGCGCCGACACCCGAACCGCCTGCGCCGCGCGCCAGCGAGCCGGCCGCCGCGCCGGGTGCCGCAGACCGCGCCCTGCACGAGCGGGTCCGCAGCGGCGTGGCCCAGGCCGAACAGGCGATCGGCAAGGGTTGGGACGACAACAGCGAGCGCATGACCGCCAGCCTGACCCTGTTGGCCAGGCAGAACGGCTTCAGCGAGCGCGATCAGCTGGCAGTGGGCTTCAACCGGCCCACCGCCGCGCACCAGGGCGGCGAACTGGCGTTCGTGTACCGCAACGGCGGCGACGTTTCGCCCGATCCCTACGCCAACCGCGCACACATGCCGACCAGCGAGGCGATCGCGCGGCCGGCGCAGGAGACCTACCTGCAACTGCAGCAGCTGGGGGCGCAGCAGGGGCAGGCGCAGCGCCAGGCACAGGAGCAGGAACAGGCGCTGCAGGCGTCGCAACAAGGCCCGACGCGGAGCGATCCGCCGCAGGTGCTGAGCCGCTGAGCGCAGCAGGGTGGCAGTGCGCGTGCGGTACTGCCGCCTCGGTGGGCCATGGTCGCGGCAGGCCGCGGCCACGGCGCGCCGCTCGCGCCGCCTCCCATCGCGTCGAGAGCACGGCGCCAGGGTCACGCTGGCTTACGGCTGCCAGACCAGGTTCTGGGTCTTCGGATCGGCGGTGACTTTCTCGACCTTGCCGGCGCCGTCGAAGGACACCTGGAACTCGTTGAAGCTGTCGAGCCAGTAGCGCCATAGCGGCGCGTCCAGGCTCGGGTTCTCGCTGGTGATCGGATAGCCCAGCGCCATCAGCACCTGCTCGCGGGTCATGCCCTTGGTCACGCGGTTGGCGGCGATCGCCTCGCGGATCTTCGGCGGGTAGGCCGCCAGCTTCGCCGTGGGATCCTGCGCAACCACGTAGCGCTGGGCGAAGGCCTCGTTACCCAGGTCGCGGCTGTAGTCGTTGCCGATCGACTGCTTCTTGCCGTCGATCAACACATTGACCCGGTAGCGGCCGTAACCGGTCACCTGCACCGGCGTGCCGGCCGGGATCACCCGCTTGCCGTCTTCGGCGTAGTTGCTGTCGCTGATCCAGCTGCCGTCGCTGCGCATGTTGCAGCACAGGAAGCCGGAGAACTTGGCATCGGCCGCCGCGGCCAGCTGCGGCAGGGCCGCCGCCAGGGCGAGGGCGAGAACGAACGGGGAACGGAACGAACGCATGGCTGACTCCTTTCGGCGCGGCGATCCTGCCGCGGGTGGCACGAGGGTGGGAGGGCGCCGCCTCCGCCGCGGCGCCCGCGCGCATTGTGCCGGCTGTCCTGCGCCCGGCATAGCGGCGCGTTGCACGGTGACGGCGGACCGGTGGCCTGTGTATGCTCGAACCTCGTGGACACCCTGACGCCCGCCGAGATCTCCCTGCGCATCGACGCCCTGCGTCGGGAGCACCGCGCGCTCGACGAACAGTTGCAGCGCATCCCGGCCAATCTGGACGACGAGCTGGAAGCCAAGCGGCTGAAGAAGCGCAAGCTGCAACTGAAGGACTGCATCCTGCGCCTGGAGCATCTGCTGATCCCCGACGAACCGGCGTGAGCGCGGCGACCTTCTTCAGCGTCGGCCATTCCACGCGCAGCCTGGAGACCTTCCTGCAGATCCTGCAGGGCGCCGGCGTCACCCGGCTCGCCGACGTGCGCGCCTTTCCGTCTTCGCGGCGGTTCCCGCAGTTCGACGGCAGCGCGCTGGCACCGGCGCTGGCCGCGGTGGGCATCGCCTACCGGCACTTCCGCGCCCTGGGCGGACGCCGCGGCAGGCAGCCGGGCGTCGATCCGCGGCGCAACGGCCACTGGCGCAGCGTCAGCTTCCACCACTACGCCGACTACGCGCTGGGCGCCGAATTCGCCGAGGCGCTGGCCGAGTTGCAGGCCTTCGGCGAGGACGGCGCGTGCGCGGTCATGTGTGCCGAGGCCTACTGGCGCCAGTGCCACCGCCAGATCGTCTGCGACCACCTGCTGCACCATGGCCATCCGGTGGTGCACCTGATCGATGTCGGCCGCCAGGAGCCGGCCACGCTGAATCCGGCTGCGCGCAGCGACGCGCACGGGCAACTGGTCTATCCGCCCGATGCGGTGGCTGCGGGGCCGCGCACCGGAGACCTGTTCGACGCCTGAGCCGCGCTTCCATGGTCGCCGCGTCAGGGTATCCGCCGCGTCGCCACGCGCCGGGAGTCCACTGCGGGTCGCGCCACGCGCAGCGGCGTCAGACTCAGTCCTGCGGAACCGACGGCACCGCGATCGCATTGCTGCGCGGCGTATCGTCGGTGCTGACGAGCGTGGTGGTGCCCTGCCCGCTCGCTCCGTCCTGGTTGGCGGCGAGCAGGCGCAGAGGCTGGCCGCGATAGCGGTACTCCAGTGCCTGCTGCAGCTGGTCCAGCCGCGCCACCCGTGCGCACAGCGCCTGCGCCTTGGTTTCGATCCCCTTGCTGCGCGCATCCAGCCGCGCCTCGAGGGCGGCGTCCATGCGGTCGGCGCGTTCGCCGATGGCCTCCGCGCGGCCCGTCACGACCTGCCAGAGCACGTGACGGGTGATGCTGCCCACGAAGCTTTCCGCCTGCGTCTCGACATAGTCCTCGAACCGGTCGTCGAACGCCTCCTGGTCCCAGCGCCCCTTGCCGAGGGTGCCGTCGACATAGGCATTGGCGTGCGTGCGCAGCCGTTCGATCTTGCGCGCGTTGCCGGCACTGCCGGTCAGCATCTCCACAACGGAACCCAGCACGTCGTAGCTGAGATCGACCATCTCGTGCGAGAGGTCGGCCACCTGCGGCATCAGCGCGCGGGTTTCGCGTTCCATCTCCAGCAGTCGCTGCGCATCGGCGTCGCCGATCTGCTGCACCTGGCGATCCACGCTCAATTCGCCCGCATGGAAGAAGATCTCGCGCGGCCCGTCGCCATCGCTGCGGGTGAGCCAGATGCCGCCCGTGTCGGCGAGCACGTTGAACGGTGTGCTCAGGCCGCACTGGCGCGAGGACACCTGCGGCCGATGGTCGTGCTTGCCAGCGTCGTCGCCCTGGTCGGCCCACGCAGGCCCGCTGGAGGCGGCAAGCAGCAACAGAGCGAAAAGAGGAGCTGTGCGCATCGCCGGAACCCGCAGCAGGGAGTTTCAAGCATGCTCGGGCCGCACCGGCCCCTGGGTCGCGTGTCGGAAGTCACTGTGCCGCGGCGTCAACCGCCGCGCCGCAGTGATAACAGGGCGCCCTTCTGTTTGGCGCGTCGCCACGCGCCAGGATCTCACCGCATCACGACGGCATGTGCTGCAACTACCGCCTCAATCCTGCGGAACCGGCGGCTCCTCCACCTTCGCCGCTTCCGGGCTGACCCGCTCGATGGTGTGGCGCAGCTCACGGCCCAGAATGAACTTGGCGTCCTTCGCCCACGCATCCAGCCGTTCGTCGAACACCAGCTTGCTGTTCTCGTCCGGCCACACCAGCTTCAGTTCGCGCAGCTTCTGGATGAAGCCGCGGAACAGGGTCTTGTCGAAGAACTCCGGCGCCGCCGGTGCGTACAGCAGGCTCAGGCGTTGCGCGGCCTGCTGGCACAGGCTCTCCAGTTCGCCGGCGCCGAGCTTGCCCGGGCCGTTCTTCACCAGGACCGAGATGGCGATGTAATAGCGCTCGAACGCCTGTTGCAGCGAGTGGCCGATGGCGCGCAGGCGGAACACCTCGTCGGTCTGGCCGGTGTTGCGCGCCAGCACGCTGCCGTCGTCCTCGGCGAGCTGCAGCAGCAGGCCTTCGCGCACGAACACCTCGATGGTGCGTTCGATGCGCTCGGCGAACTGGTCCTCGCTCCACGGCAGGAACAGTTCCGCCTGCAGGAACGGGTACACGGTGCGGCCCAGTCGCAGCAGGCCGGTGCGGCTCATGCGGCGGTTGTTCTGGAAACAGCACGCCACCCACGAGGAGGCGGTGAACAGGTGCAGCACGTTGTTGCGGAAATAGCTCAGCAGCACCGCGTTGTCGCCGTTGACGCTGAGCACGTCGCCGAGCGGATGCGGCGTGCGGGTGAGCACGTTGATCTCTTCGGCGTGGGCGATGATGCGCTCGGGCGAATGCGGGGTCACCGTGACCCGGTCCGAGTACGGCAGTTCCGCCAGCAGCTTCTTGCACAGCTCGATCTGCGCGATCAGGTCGGCCTCGCCCATGGCGTGCTTGGGCGTGGACAGCAGCGCCAGCGCGAGCAGGTTGACCGGGTTGACGTCGGCGGCGGCGTTGATGTGCACCTGGATCTGCTGCGCCAGCGCATCGACGGTGCCGTTCAACCAGGCCGGCTTCTCGTCCTCGCCCAGCGGCTGGCCGTCCCATTCCGGCGCGCGCTGCGCCAGCACCTGGCTCAACGGAATCGGCTCGCCGAAGTTCACCACCACCTGGCCGTAGTTCTGCTTGAGCACCTTGGGGATGCCCCACAGCAGCGCCCAGATCGATTCCTTCTCCTTGGGCCGGCCGCTGAGTTCGTCGAGGTAGCTGTTGCCCTCCATCAGCTTCTCGTAGCCGACGTAGATCGGCTGGAACAGCACCGGCTTGCGCGGCTGGCGCAGGAACGCGCGCAGGGTCATCGCGATCATGCCGCCCTTGGGTTGCAGCAGGCGGCCGGTGCGCGAGCGTCCGCCTTCGACGAAGTACTCGATCGAGTAGCCGCCGGCGACCAGTTGCGCCACGTACTCGCTGAGCACCGCCGAGTACAGCGCGTTGCCCTTGATCGAGCGGCGGATGAAGAACGCGCCGCCCTTGCGCAGCAGGGTGCCGACCACCGGCAGGTTGAGGTTGATGCCGGCCACGATGTGCGGCGGCACGATGCCGCGTTCGTACAGCAGGTAGGACAGCAGCAGGTAGTCCATGTGGCTGCGGTGGCTGGGCACGTAGATCACTTCGTGCCCGGGCGCGGCGTCCTTGAGCTTGTCCAGGTGGTGGACCAGCACGCCGGCGTAGATGCGGTTCCAGACGTGGGTCAGCAGGAAGCTGGCCGAGCGCACCACCGGGCTGGAATAGTCGGCGGCGATTTCCCAGGCGTAGGCGTGCGCCTTGCGCCAGGCGTCCACCGGCTTGCTGTTGTCGCGCTTGGCCTGCGCGGCGATCGCCTCGCGCACCGGCTCGGCCGCCAGCACCTGGTCCACCAGCAGGCGCCGGGTCGACAGGTCCGGGCCGATCACGGCCTCGCGGATGCGCCGGAAGTGGGTGCGCAGCACGCGCTGCAGCTTGCGCACGGTGCGCTCGGGCGGCAGCCCTTCCTCCACCGTCTGTCGCATCGACACCGGTGGGGCGAAGCGCACGATGGTGCTGCGGCCGTTGAGCAGCACGCCGAGCAGGCGCCGGAAGCTGCCCACCAGCGCCCAGTTTTCCGAGAACAGCACGGCGAACCAGCCGCTCTGCTTGTCCGGGGCGCGGCCGACGAAGATCGACACCGGCACCAGGTGGATGTCCAGGTCCGGGCGCTCGCGGTGCGCCTGCAGCAGCTTGGCCAGCGAATCGGAGTGGGTCTTGGCGCCGCGCTGCTCCGGCAGCAGCGCGTGGTTGCTGCTGCGCCGGGACAGCGCCAGGTAGGCGCGCTTGCGGCCCAGCGGGTCGCCGGGCAGCGGCACCAGCGGCGAGGGCAGGCCGGATTCGCGGCAGGCCTTGTCCAGGATCAGCGCGTTGGACAGGCCGTAGTCCTCCAGCACGTACACCACCGGGCGGCCGTCGTTGTACTGGCCCGGCTCGGCCGGTTCGATCTTCAGGCCCAGCCAGGGATCGGCCAGGCGGCCGAGCAGGCGCGCCCACAGCGGCCCCTTGGCCTGGCGCGCGGCGGGTGCGGCCACCGGCAGGGTGGAGGGGGCGGCGGTCGAAGAGGGCGCGGCGCCGGGGTCGGCGGGGGGCGCGTCGGCGGGCGTACGGGCCGCGTCGGCCGCGCGTGCGGCCGCGGCGTCGTCGGGGAACGGGAGGGGATTCTGTTCTGGCATCTGGGCCATTATCGCTTAGCCGGCGGGACGGGGTCGGCGGCGGGTGCCGCGGCCGCGGTGGCGGTGCCGGCGCTGGCCGCCAGCAGCGCATCCACCTCACTGAGGGTGTCGCGCAGGTACCAGTGCCCGTCGCGGCGCACCAGCACCGCGGTGGTGTCGATCTGTTCGCCGTCCAGCGGGTACTGGATGCGCACCACCGCCTGGTCGCCCTGCTGGTTGACCAGGCCGGTGCGCAGCGCGCCGGCGCTGGCGTCCAGGTCCAGGCCGTAGTCGGCCAGTACCGCCTTGAGGTCGGCCAGGAACGGGCCCAGCCGGCGCAGGCTCTCGTCCATGCCCAGGGTGCGCAGGTCGGCATCGCTGCGCACGCCGGTGCGGCGCGCGCCCGCGCACAGCCGCGCGAGCGCCGCCTGGGCGCGCTTGCGCTCGGACAACGGTGCGCGCGCGGCCCAGGCGCTCAGCGCCTGCACCAGTTGCACGTAGTGGCCGCGCTGTTCGGGCGTGTAGTGGCCCTGGTTGCGCAGGAACTGCACGCCGAACAGGCCCAGCGAGTGCGCGGCCTGCTTCAGGCTCGCCGCCTGGCCGCCGAACTGCGCGTCGAAGGCGCGTTGCAGCTGGCGCTCGGCGTCCGGCGCGGCGAGGGTGTCGAGCACCTCGGGCAGGCGTTCGGCCAGCGGCAGCTCGGTCAGCGGCCAGCGGCTGCGGTCCTCGCTCCAGGCCTGTTGCAGGCGTTGGTATTGGGCCGGCGGCACCGCGGCGCGGGCGTAACCGAGCAGGTCGTTGCGTTGCAGCGCGTGCGCCAGCGTGCGCACCGCGGCCGCCGGCTCGGCGCTGGCGCCGGGCAGTTCGGCGGGCGTGCGCTTGCATCCGCCCACGGCCAGGGTGAGCATCGCCAACAGCAGGATGCACAGCGCGCGCGAGGAGATGACCCGGGTCGGGCAGGACGACATACGATGCGGGCTCGTTCCCCAAAACGTCCCGCATCTTGCTGGGCGCGGGCGATTCCGGCAAGCCGGGCGGGGCGGCGGTGTGGGGACGACCGGCAGGCAGCCAGGGGGCTGGGCTTGTCGCGGCGGGACATTTCATGACCCGGCGCTGGGCTGTCGGGACAGGCATGTCGGCATATGGCCAGATGTGCCAGTGGATTGCGGATGTTGCAACGCATCATGTAACCGCTTGCAGTTGCTGCTAACGTCCGCCCACCTCGATTGAGGCGGTGCTGGCCGGGGGACCCAGTGCGATATTCGTCAGAGATCATCCGAGTGCTCGGTCACGGTGGCGCGCGCCGCTGCGCCTGGGTGTTGTCCGCAGTCCTGTACGGACTTGCGATGACGGCCCCGGTGCAGGCGCAGGACGGCCGCCTGCCGCCGCGTGCGCAATGGCAGGCGTCCAGTTCCTCCAAGCAGGTCAAGGCGCAGGCGATCGGCTATCTGATCGACGGCGACGCCAGCACCCGCACCGCCGGCGCCTTCAGTCCCGGCCACTGGTTCCAGATCGATCTGGGCCGCGCCGCGCAGGTCGGCGGCGTGCGCCTGCAATGGGACACCTCCAATCCGGAAGGCTTCCTGCTGCAGACCTCGCGCGATGGCCAGCGCTGGGACACGGTGTACACGATGGCCGACTCGCTGGGCGGCACCGAGACCGTGTTCTTCGCGCCGCATCTGGCCCGCTACCTGCGCCTGGCTGCGCCCGCGCGCAGCGCCGACTGGGGCGTGTCGATCTACGAAATGGAGCCGCTGGGTGCCGGCGCCGTGCGGTTGCGTGGCGTGTCCGCGGCCGACGCCGCGGCGCTGTGGCAGGGCGGTGCCGCGGTGGCGATGCCGGGCACCGGCGCGCAGGCGCGGCAACTGGATATCGCTTTCCCGCGCGCGTTCGACAGCGCCGGCCTGATCGTCGAGTTCGCCGGTGCGCATGGCGCGGCGCAGCTGCAGGCGCAGGACGCTGCGGGCCGCTGGCGCCTGCTGGCCGACGACCCGCAGGCCGGCGACAGCGACAGCGCCTACCTGGCCGGCACCGCGCCGCTGCCGGTGCGCGCGCTGCGCCTGCGCGTCGACGCCGCGCCCGGTGGCGTCGCGCCGACCCTGGCGCGCCTGCGCCTGCTGGGGCCGAAGGCGGTGATGACGCCGATGAAGCGCTACCAGGTCGCCGCGCAGCGCGGCGCCACCCGCGCGTTGTTCCCGGCCTCGCTGCACATGCAGCAGACCTATTGGACCGTGGTCGGCATCCACGCCGGCCGGCAGAAATCGATCTTCGACGAGTACGGCAACCTGGAGGCGTGGAAGGGCGCGCCGCTGGTGCAGCCGCTGTGGCGCGACGCCTCCGGCACCGCCGCCGGCGCCGACGGCCATGCGCTGACCCACGCCTTGCGCGACGGCTGGAAGCCGATGCCGTCGGTGCGCTGGTCGCCGCAGCCGGGGCTGGAACTGCGCAGCGAGACCTTCGCGATCGAACGCGACGGCCAGCCGGTGACGCTGCTGCGCCATCGCCTGCGCAACACCGGCACCACCCCGGTCAGCGGCACCCTGTCGCTGCTGGTGCGGCCGATGCAGATGAATCCGCCGTGGCAGAACGGCGGCCTGTCGCCGATCCACGACGTCGCAGTCGACGGCAACGTCGTGCAGGTCAACGGCCGCGCGCTGCTGACCTCACTGAGCGCGCCCAGCGGCGGCGGCGCCGAAGCGTTCGGCGCGAACGGCGCCACCGAGATCACCCGCCACGTCGCCGCCGGCACGCTGCCGGCGCAGCGCCAGGCCCGCGATGCCGACGGCCTGGCCGCGGCGATGCTGAACTACACGGTGCGCCTGGCGCCGGGTGCGCAACAGGACGTGGTGCTGGCGTTTCCGCTGGGCACCGCCAGCGCCGACGCCCAGGGTCGCCTGCCGCCGGCGCCGCCGCTGGACCGCGACGCGCTGCTCGCCGCCGGGCGCGGCGACGCGGGCCGCAGCTTCGACGCGCTGGCCGAGCAGGTCTCCGCGGACTGGCAGCAGCGCCTGGGCAACGTCGGCCTGCGCCTGCCCGACGCCAGCCTGGTGGACATGCTGCGCGCGCAGGCCGCGTACATGCTGATCAACCAGACCGGCCAGGCGATGCAGCCGGGGCCGCGCAACTACAACCGTTCCTTCATCCGCGACGGTATGGCCACCTCGGCGATCCTGCTGCGGATGGGCCAGGCGCAGGTCGCGCGCGACTACCTGCAGTGGTACAGCGACCACGCGGTGCACCTGAACGGGCTGGTCTCGCCGATCCTCAACGACGACGGCAGCGTCAACGATGGCTTCGGCTCGGACCTGGAGTACGACAGCCAGGGCGAGTACATCACCCTGGTCGCCGACGTCGCGCGGCTGCACGGCGGCCCGGAAAGCGTGCGCGCCTACCTGCCGAAGGTGAAGCTGGCGATGCAGTTCCTGCAGGAACTGCGCGAGCGCACCCTGGTGCCGGGCTACATGGCCGAGCAGCCGGCGCCGGAACGCTTCCGCGGCATCCTCGCCCCGTCGATCAGCCACGAAGGCTATTCCAGCCCCACCCACAGCTACTGGGACGACTACTGGGCGCTGAAGGGCTGGCACGACGGCGCCTGGCTGGCCGAATCGCTGGGCGATGCCGCCACCGCCGCCTGGGCGCGCGAACAGTACGCGGCGCTGCGCAGCTCGCTGGCCGCTTCCATCCGCGCCACCATGGCGTGGAAGGGCGCGGACTACATTCCCGCTGCGGCCGACCTGGGCGACGGCGATCCGACCAGCGTCTCGATCGCGCTGGATCCCACCGGCCAGCAGGACCTGCTGCCGGAGGCGGCGCTGCGCACCACCTTCGCGCGCTATCTGGAAGACGTGCGCCAGCGCAAGCAACCCAATGCGCTGTGGGCCTACACCCCGTACGAGATGCGCAACGTGCTGACCTACGTGCATCTGGACCAGCCGCAGGTGGCCGACGAACTGCTGCAGGACCTGCTGCGCGACCGCCGCCCGTTCGAATGGCAGGTGCTGGCCGAGGTGGTGCAGTCGCGGCTGCGCTTCCCGCGCTACCTGGGCGACATGCCGCATACCTGGATCGGCGCCGAGTACGCGCGCACCCTGTTCGGCATGCTCATGCACGAGGGCGACGACGCGCTGGTGCTGCTGCCCGGCGTGCCGCCAGCCTGGCTCGCCGACGATGGCCTGGCCGTGCAGCGCCTGCCCACCGCCTACGGCACGCTCGGCCTGCGCGCGCGCCAGCGCGACGGGCGGCTGCGCGTCGAACTCGACAGCGGCCTGCGCGCCGGCACCGCCGTGCGCGTGGTCTGGCCGACGCGCACGCGGCCGACCCAGGTGCGCGTGGACGGCCGCCGGATCGACCGATACGACGCCGGCGGCGTGACCCTGTCCAAGCCGTTCCGGACCCTGGAGGCACGCTGGTGAGCCCGCCCCCCGTCATGGCGCCGGACCAGCGCGCCAACATCACCATCAAGGACGTGGCGCGCCTGGCCAACGTCTCGGTGGCCACCGTGTCGCGCACCATGAACGGCCACCAGCACGTGGCCGAGTCGGTGCGCGCGCGCGTGCTGGAAGCCGCGCGCACCCTGCACTACGTGCCGCACCACGCCGCGCGCAGCCTGAGCAGCCGCCGCACCCACACCATCGGCGTGGTGCTGCCGGACCTGCACGGCGAGTTCTTCTCCGAACTGATCCGCGGCATCGACACGGTGGCGCGCGAGCGCGGCCTGCACCTGCTGGTGTCCAGCTACCACGGCGAGCCGGAGCAGCAGCGGCTGGCGGTGCGGCGCATGCCCGGGCGCGTCGACGGACTGCTGATCATGTCGCCATCCATGGCCAGCGATGCCGAGGACCCGGCCGACATGCTGCCCGGCGCGCTGCCGGCGGTGCTGATGAACTGCGCCGAGCGCATCGGCGAGGCGCAGGTGCTCAACGTCGACAACTACGGCGGCGCGCGTGCGATGACCCGCCACCTGCTGGACGCGGGCCATCGCCGCATCGCCTTCATCGCCGGGCCGGACGACAACTTCGACGCGCGCGAGCGCCTGCGCGGCTACCGCGACGAACTGCGCGCGCGCTGCCCGCAGGTGGCGCCGCTGGTGCTGCCCGGCGCCTTCGACGAGGCCTCCGGCTACCGCGCGGGCGAAGCCCTGCTGCAGGGGCAGAGGCCGGACGTGGTGTTCGCTGCCAACGACATGATGGCGTTGGGCTGCCTGTTCGCCTTCACCCATGCCGGGCTGCGCGTGCCCGAGGACATCGCCCTGGCCGGCTTCGACGACGTGCCGATGGCACGCTACGTGCATCCGGCCCTGACGACCATGCGCGTGGACATCGCCGGCTTCGGCGCCCGCGCCATGCAACTGCTGCTCGGTGCGCTGGAGCCGCATGCCGCTCCGGTGGCGTCGGCGGCAGCGGCCAATGCGATCGCCCCGCAACTCATCGTTCGTGCCTCCAGTGCCCAGCGAGGGACCGCCATGGACTGACACCGACGCATGCAGCACCGATGTCGTTTTTTGCACCACCTAGAAGAACACAACAATGATCCCGTTGACCGCCCTGGGAGGGCTTTAGTCATGAAGAAATCGCGTTCCGCCTCCAACCTGCCCGCACGCAGCCTGCTGTGCTGCGCGCTGGCCACCTGCCTGTTCGCCACCATGCCGGCGATGGCCCAGTCCAGCAACGCCACGCTGCGTGGTCAGGTTGCCGCCGCCCAGGCCGGTACCGAGGTCACCGTCACCAACATCGCCACCGGCTCGGTGCGCCGCGCGCCGATCGCCGCCAACGGTAGCTACACCGTGGTCGGCCTGCCGCCGGGCACCTACAAGGTCGAGGCCAATGGCGTTACCAAGACGGTGACCCTGCAGGTCGCGTCCTCGTCCACCGTCGATCTGGACGCCGCCACCCCGGCTGCCGGCGGCAACGCCACGACCCTGGACACCATCACCGTCAGCGCGCCGTTACTGAAGGACGTCAAGACCTCGGAAGTGGGCAACGTGGTGTCGCTGCACCAGATCGAGCAGCTGCCGCAGGCCACCCGCAACTTCCTGGAGTTCGCCGACACCGTGCCGGGCATGGTGTTCCAGATCGACTCGCAGGGTCACACCACGCTGCGCGGTGGCGCCTCCAACAGCAGCGCCGGCAATCTGTACATCGACGGCGTCAGCCAGAAGAGCTACGTGGCCAAGGGCGGTATCGCCGGCCAGAACGACAGCCAGGGCAACCCGTTCCCGCAGCTGGCGATCGGCGAGTACAAGGTCATCACCTCCAACTACAAGGCCGAGTTCGGCCAGGTGAGCGGCGCGGCGGTCACCGCGGCCACCAAGTCCGGTACCAACGAGTTCCACGGCGAGGTGTTCTACCGCTACACCGACCAGGATCTGCGCGACAAGAGCCCGGCCGAGGAAGCGACCGGCAACAAGGTGGACTCGCAGACCAAGGAATACGGCTTCGCGATCGGCGGCCCGATCCTGCAGGACCGCATGCACTTCTTCTTCGCCTACGAAGGCAAGGACAATGTCGTGCCGCGCACGATCTATCCCGATGCCAAGGCGGCGCCGTATGTCGGCTTCCTGCCGGCGAACCTGTCCAGCCAGTACGGCGCGGCCAACCTGCCGTTCACCGAAGACCTGTACTTCGGCAAGATCGACTTCGAGCCGACCGATCGCGACCGCTTTGAACTGAGCGCGCAGGTACGCGACGAGACCCAGACCGACAACGTCGGTGGGCAGAATGCGACCGATCACGGTCTGGACAAGATCAACAAGGACAAGCGCGTCGCGCTGCGTTGGGCGCATAGCGCCGATGCCTGGTACAACGAATTGATCGTCAGCCGCGAGGACGGCCGCAACGATCCGCTGCCGATGAGCACCGGCAACGGCGTCATCTACAACTACCTGGATTACACCGATCCGAACATCGGCGAGTACAACTTCCTGTCCACCGGACCGGCCGGTGGCGCGAGCGTGCAGAAGCGTCAGCAGGAGGGCTGGTCGCTGCAGAACGACCTCACCTTCACCAGCTTCCAGTGGCATGGCGACCACACCATCAAAATGGGCGTGAACTACAAGGACATCAAGCTGACGGCGCAGGATGCCGCATCCTTGAACCCGCAGTTCAGCTACTCGGTCGACGCCAACGGCGTGGCCTCCACGCCGTATCGCGTGGACTTCTATTCGCCGTACGCCACCCCGGGCCAGAGCGCAGTGGTCTCCACCAAGGCCAAGCAGTACGGCATCTACGTGCAGGACGACTGGGCGGTCAACGACAAGCTGATGCTCAACATCGGCGTGCGTTGGGACTACGAGGACAACCCGGCTTACACCGATTTCGTCACCTCGCCCGCCTTCGTGCAGGCGCTGTATTCCGACGATCCCGCCAACCCGGGCCAGCCCTGGGCCAACCGCCTTTTGCCGAGCGGCGTCAATGCCGCCGACTACATCAGCAACGGCCATAACCGCAAGAACTTCAAGGATGCGTGGCAGCCGCGTCTGGGCTTTTCTTACGACTTCTTCGGCGATCAGTCCGCCGTGCTGCATGGCGGTGCCGGCCGTTCCTACGACCGCAATCTGTTCGAGCAGATGGCGTACGAAACCAGCAAGGCGGCGCTGTCGCCGGTCGCGGTGTTCTTCCAGAATCCCACCACTAATCGTTGCTATCGCAGCGATCGCGTGTGCGTGCCGTGGGATCCGAAGTACCTCAACGGCATGGATAATCTCAATGCCATCGCTGGCGTCAGCGGCAGCGGCGAGTTGTTCATGTTCAACAACCACCTCAAGACCCCGTACAGCGACCAGTACAGCATCGGCATCAGCAACCAGGTCGGCGACTGGCTGACCGACGTGACCGTGCAGCGCAACCTGAGCTACGACGGTTTTGCCATGTCGTTGATCAACCGCTACCCGAACGGCGCTTACTTCCAGAACGGCAGCGCCCCGTGGGGCGAGCCGGTGCCGGGCTACAAGAACACCATCATCGGCATGAACGGCCTGGAGCAGCGCACCACGCAGGTGCTGTTGTCGGCGGAGAAGCCCTATACCAAGGAATCGGGCTGGGGCCTGACCCTGTCCTACACGCACACCAATGCGCGTCAGAACCGCAACATCGACGAGCCCTTCGGCTTCGACAAGGCCACCATCCACGACTATCCGTTCGTGAAGTCCGACGCCGTGGCGGGCCACCGCTTCGTCGCCTCCGGCTCGATCGACGGCCCGTGGGGCATGACCTTCGGCGCCAAGGTGGTGCTGGCGACGCCGGAACCAATCAACACCATCGCGTGCTACGGCAAGACCGATCCCGACGGTGCCACCTGCCAGCAGGTCGCGGCGATTCCGCCGGGCAACGGCAAGTTCCTGGTCGGCGGCAAGATCTGGGGCTACCGCACGGTCGACTTCCAGGCTTCGAAGGACTTCACCGTGTACAAGGACTTCAAGCTGTCGGCGCGCGTGAATCTGCTCAACGCCTTCAACTTCAAGAACTACAACACGTACGTCTACAACGATTTCGGCAGTAACGGCCGGTACGATCCCAACATCAGCATCAACAAGACCGGCGACATCATGTACGTGCCGCGGACGGTGACCTTCGAGATCGGCGCCAAGTTCTGATCCACCGTATGACCCACGCGCGTGCCCGACCGGCGCGCGTGGGGTTTCAACGGACGGGGCCGTGTGGCCCCGTCCGCGTTTGCGGTCGCCCCTTTCTTCGGTACAGGACCACACACGCATGATCGCCGCCCCTCTCCGCAACCTGGTCATCGTCGGCGGCGGCACCGCCGGCTGGATGGCCGCTGCCGCGCTGGCGCGTGTGCTGGGTCCGGACTACCGCATCACCTTGATCGAGTCCGAACAGATCGGCATCGTCGGCGTCGGCGAGGCCACCGTGCCGCACATCAAGGCCTTCAACAACCTGCTCGGCATCAACGAGGCCGAGTTCGTGCGCCATACCCAGGGCAGCTTCAAGCTCGGCATCGAGTTCGCCGACTGGCAGCGCCCGGGCACGTCCTACGTGCACGGCTTCGGCACCGAGATCGGGCATCCGCTCGGGCTGCTGCCGTTTCAGCAGTACTGGTTCAAGCAGGCGCTGGCCGGCAAGGCCAGGCCGCTGGGCGCCTACACGCTCAATACCGTCGCCGCCAAGCGCGACCGCTTCATGACTTCGGCCACGGATGTGCCGCCGAACTCGCCGCTGGCCAACATCGCCTACGCCTACCACTTCGATGCGGCGTTGTACGCGGGCTTTCTGCGCCGCTACGCCGAACAGCGCGGGGTGACCCGGCGCGAGGGCATCGTCGAGGAGGTGCAGCTGCATCCGGAATCGGGCGACGTGCTTTCGGTGCGGCTGGCGTCGGGCGAGGCGATCGCCGGCGACCTGTTCATCGATTGCTCCGGCTTCCGCGGTCTGCTGATCGAGCAGGCGCTGCAGACCGGCTACCACGATTTCAGCCACTGGCTGCCGTGCGATCGCGCGCTCGCGGTGCCTTGCGCCAAGGTCGGCCCGCCCACGCCGTACACCCGCGCCACCGCGCGCGCGGCCGGCTGGCAGTGGCGCATTCCGCTGCAGCACCGCACCGGCAACGGCTACGTGTACTGCAGTGCGCACATCAGCGACGACGAGGCCGCGGCCACCCTACTGGCGAACCTCGACGGCCCGGCGCTGGCCGATCCGCGGCCGCTGCGCTTCGTCACCGGCCGCCGCAAGCAGGTGTGGAACCGCAACGTGGTCGCGCTGGGCCTGGCCAGCGGCTTCATGGAGCCGCTGGAATCGACCAGCATCCACCTGGTCCAGTCCGGCATCTCCAAGCTGCTGGAGCTGTTCCCGCGCGAGGGCATCAGCCCGGTGCTGGTGCGGCGCTACAACGAGCGCATCGCCTTCGAGTTCGACCGCATCCGCGACTTCCTGCTGTTGCACTACCACGCCACCGAGCGCGACGACAGCGCGTTCTGGCGGCACTGCCGCAGCATGCCGATCACCCCGGAGCTGCAGGAGACGCTGGCGCTGTTCCGCGACAGCGGCCGCTTCTACCGCAACGGCGACGAGATGTTCGCCGAGATCAGCTGGGTGCAGGTGATGGTGGGGCAGGGCATCCTGCCGCGCGCCTACCATCCGCTGGTGGACCAGGTGCCGCAGGCCGATCTGGAGCGCTTCATGGCCAGCGTCGAGCAGACCATCGGCCATTGCGCCGACGCGATGCCGCCGCACCAGGCCTTCATCGACCGCTATTGCGCGGCCAGGCCTGGGTAAGCACGGCCGGCGCCGCGCGGGCACAAAAAAAGAGGCCACGCGCACCAGGCGCGGGCCTCTTCAAATCCGACCGAAGCCGGAGAACGGTATGGCACATCTCCGGCAGAGCCGGACGCTGGGCATGCTACCGGCACGCCGAAGCTAAAGCAATACTTTAGAAGTTGCTTTCTAAGTCATTGATTTGAAATCAACTGACAGCGCCGCCGGCCAACGTCAGCGCGATCTCCCGCTGGATCGCCTCGGCGGCAGCACGCGGATCGGCCGCCTGGCGGATCGGCCGGCCGACCACGATCGCATCGGCGCCGTCGGCGAAGGCCTGGGCCACGCCGACGGTGCGCTGCTGGTCGTCGCCGACCGGGCCGCCCGGGCGGATGCCGGGGCAGACGATGGAGAAGCCGGCGCCGGTGGCGCGGCGGATCGGTGCCGCTTCCTGGCCGGAGGCGACCACGCCGTCGATGCCGGCCGCCTGCGCGGCCAGTGCGCGCTCCACCACCACGTCTTCCGGCGCGCGGTCGATGCCCATCGATGCCAGGTCGGCGCGGCCCATCGAGGTCAGCACGGTCACCGCCAGCAGGCGCATGTCGCTGCCGTTGGCCTCGGCCGCGGCCTGCATCATCGGCGGGTGCCAGCCGTGGATGGTGCAGTAGTCCACCGGCCACTGCGACAGCCGCCGGATCACCCCGCCCACCGTGGCCGGGATGTCGAAGAACTTCAGGTCCACGAACACGCGCTTGCCGCGCCCGGCCAGCGTGTCCAGCACGTCGAAGTATTCGCCGGAGGCGAGCAGTTCCATGCCGATCTTGTAGAACGCCACCGCATCGCCGAGCCGCTCGATCCACTCCAGCGCCTCGCTGCGCCCAGGCACGTCGAGGGCGAAGATCAGGCGCTCGTGCGGCGCCAGCGCCAGCGGCGCGCGACTCACTGCGCCAGCTCCAGCGCCTGCACCTTGGCCTGGTGGCGTGCGGCGCGCGACTGGGTGAAGTCGTTGTTGAACAACGCCGGCTCCCAGGAGCCGTAGCTGGGGTTGGGCAGCATCCACCAGCGCTCGCCGAACCAGTCGTGGTACTGCTGCAGCAACTGCGCGCGGCCTTCCGGGGTGTTGGCCACCACCTGCGCGAAGTCGCCGAGCTGGTCGCCGAACTGCATCAGCACGCGGTACTGCTGGCCGACCAGCTTGCGCCGGCAGTTCTTCTCCGAGCCATTCTGCTCGCAGTCCTTGACCACCGTGCCCAGGCCCAGCAGCACGCTGTTGTCGGCCACCGGCAGGCCGGCGCTGCGCAGGTTGGCCAGGGTCGCGTCGGTCAGGTGCACGGCGCGGTTGGTCACGTACAGCACGGTGACGCCCTTGGCGGTGGCGGCCTTGGCGAAATCGACCACGCCGGGAATCGGCTTGGCCTTCTTCTCGGCGACCCACTGGTCCCAGGTGACCTCGTCGTATTCCTTGCCGTTGCGGATCAGCCGCGCCTGGTACGGCGAGTTGTCCAGCACGGTTTCGTCCACGTCCATCACCACCGCCGGCTTCAATCCGGCGGCGGCGTTGCCGCGCTCCTCCGGCACCAGCGCGTCCCAGTTCGGCTCCTTCAGCGCCGCATCCAGGCGGTCGGCGGCGGCGCGATAGGTCTGCTCGGCCAGGGCCTGGTACTCGGCCGAGCGCTGCATCCACAGCACTGCGTTGAGGTTGTCGTCGGCGGCGCCCGGCGTGGCCGCTGCGGGCGTGGCGGCAGCTGCAGGGGCGGCCGGCTTGGCGGCGGGGTCGGCGACCTGCGCCTGCGGCTTGCAGGCGGACAGGGCGAGCACGGCGCAGGCCAGTGCGGTGCGGGCGATCGGCGTCATCGGGCGTGGGAACCTGGGCAAATGAACCGCGGATTTTAGCCGGTTGCGATGACAGGCGCGGCGCGCGGTGGCGCAGGCGGGCTGCCGCGCTCAGGGCGCGAACGTCAGTCCGTGCAGGTCCGGGGCGAGCACCGCCTCGACGGGGCCGGCATCATCGTGGCCGGCATAGGCGCTGAAGCGGATGCGCAGGCGGCCGTCGCGCACGGCGTAGGGCGTCAGGTCCTCGAGGTGGAGTGCGTCCAGGTCGATGTTGTCCAGGCAACTGGACACCGGTATCCGCGCCAGGATCGACGGCGTGCCGTGCAGATCGACCACGGTCAGCGCCATCTCCGCACCGGCGCCGCAGTAGCCGTGTCCGTCCCCGGGCGAGGAACGGCGCACCGACAGGTACAGCAGGCGGTCGCGCGCCAGATACGGCTGCAACCGGGTCGGCAGCAGGCGGATGGCGCGCGCGCTGCCGATCAGCTCCGGTGCGTAGGCGCGCGGAATGGTCTCCAGCACGGCGGGTGTGCGTCCGGGCAGCTGGAGCACCACACGGCCCGCGCGATAGGCCAGATGCAGCAGGCCGCGGCGTGGATCGCAGACGTCGGTCTCGGTCAGCGCGGCCGATGCCGCGCGGCAGTCCGTCGGTGTCGGCGTCGCGGCGCTGGGGGCGGGCACGGCGCCGGGCGCAGCGGGCGAGGCCAGGGCCAGCAGGAGGAAGAGCGGCAGCATGCGAGGCCTTCGAGGTGTGAGCCAAGAGTGTGGCAGCCGCCGTGGATCGCGCGCCAGTTGTGACGTGGGTCCTTTGCGAGGGTGACGAAATTCTCGCAAGCGCCTGTTTTGCAGGGGATTTACCGACAGCGTGTCGGGAGCTTCCCGATGCCGCCGCACTGTGGTTTCCACCACACTTCCAAGTATGGAAAACCGTGCGACGCGGCGCCTGGTGCGCTGCGACGCGATCGCGCCTGCACCGCAGGCAAACGCGGGAAGCGTCACAGGGGACGTCGCAGTGGATCGCCGGAGAAAAGGAGCTTCTCGCATTGTGCTGGCTGCGTGCCTGTTCGCCAGCGTGCCCATGGCGCAGGCGCAGGACCCGCCGAGCACGCTCGACCGCCAGGAACAGCTGCGCCAGGCCGAGCAGGTCCAGCGGCAACAGGAGCAGGATCGGCAGGCGCCGTTCGTGGGCCCGCGCGAGGCCGAAGCGCCGGCGGACATGCGCAGCACCAGCCTGCCGACCGAAGCCCTGTGCTTCCCGATCCAGCGCGTCCGCCTCAACGGCGCCGGTCCCGACGCGGCGCGCTTTTCCTGGCTGTGGCAGTCGCTGCGCCGCTACGAGGGCCGCTGCATCGGCACGGCCGGCATCGACCTGATCCGCCGCCGCGCGCTCGATCAACTGGTCGCGCGCGGCTTCGTCACCACCCGCCTCGGCGTGCCCGCGCAGGACCTGTCCCGCGGTGAGCTGCGCTTCGAACTGCTGCCCGGGCGCCTGCGCCAGGTGCGGGTGCAGTCGGCGAACGGCCGTGTGTTCTGGCGCGGTGCGCTGCCGCTGCGGCCGGGCGATGTGCTCGACCTGCGCGCGATCGAGCAGGGCGTGGAGCAGTTCAAGCGGGTGCCGTCGCAGGACGCCAAGATCGATATCGCGCCGGGCGAGCAGCCCGGCGAGTCGGACCTGCTGATCACCGTGCAGCGCAGCAAGCGCTGGCGCGCGGTGCTCAACGCCGACGACTCCGGCGTGCAGGCGACAGGCCGTTACCAGGGCGGCATCGATTTCGCCCTGGATGCGCCGCTGGGCATCAACGACCTGCTCTCGATCGGCTACAACCACGACCTGGTCGACGACGGCGCCGCGCGCGGCACCCGCGGCAACAGCCTGTCCTACAGCGTGCCGTGGGGCTGGTGGACCTTGTCGCTGTCGCTGTCGTCGTATCGCTACCACCAGCAGGTGGACGGCTTCCGCCAGAGCTTCCAGTCCAGCGGCAGCTCCGACAGCGCGCAACTGGATCTGCAGCGGGTGATCCACCGCACCGGTACCAGCAAGACCACGCTGGGCATGGTGGTGGCCAAGCGCGCCGCACGCAGCTACCTGGACGGTGTGGAGATCGGCATCCAGCGCCGCCACACCACCAGCGCCGAGCTCTACCTCAGCCATCGCCATTACCTGGGCAAGCTGCAGCTGGACACGCGCGTTGGGCACCGCCGCGGCACCCCGTGGTTCGACGGGCAATGGACCGGCTACGACCCGGCGGTGGGCTTCCCCGGCTACCGCTACGGCGTCACCACGCTGGATGTCAGCGCCGGTCTGCCGTTCGCGCTGGGCCCGGTGGCGATGAGCTGGGACAGCAGCCTGCATGCGCAGACCTCCCCGCAACTGCTGCTGGGCTCGGAATTCATCACCCTGGGTGGGCGCTACAGCGTGCGCGGCTTCGACGGCGAACGCACCCTCGGCGCCGAACGCGGCGCGTACTGGCGCAACACCCTCAACCTGCCGGTGCAGCGCCTGGGCATCACCCCGTACCTGGGCGTGGATGCCGGTCGCATCGCCGGACCCAGCGTCGCCGCGCAAGCCGGGCGCAGCCTGGTCGGCGGCTTCGTCGGCGTGCGTGGCGCGCGCGGCGGGCTCAGCTGGGATGGCTTCGCCGGCTGGGACCTGCACGCACCGCGCGACTTCCACAGCGCGCAGCCGGCCTACGGCGTGCGCCTGATTTACCAGTTCTGACACGGCCTGCCGCCGGCCGGCGGCAGGGGATGCGATGGGTTTTGCCGCCAGTGGCGGCACGAGAGACACGACGATGCACATGGACCGTACCGACGACCGCCACCACCGCCTGCTCGAGCCGCTCAAGCGCGGCCTGGCCGCGCTGTTGTGCTGCACCGTCACCTGGACCTCGCTGCCGCTGTACGCGCAGGTCGCACCGGTCGCCAATCCGGACGGACGCCAGCCCGGCCAGCAGGCCGCCGCCAACGGCGTGCCGGTGGTCGACATCGTCGCCCCCAACGCGCGCGGCGTCTCGCACAACCGCTATTCGCGCTTCGACGTCGGCAGCAACGGCCTGATCCTCAACAACAGCGCGCAGATCTCCAAGACCGAACTCGGCGGCTACATCGCCGGCAACGACAACCTGAAGAACAGCGGCGCGGCCACGCTGATCCTCAACGAAGTCACCTCCACCACCAGCCGCCTGCAGGGCTATACCGAGATCGCCGGGGCCAAGGCGCAGCTGGTGATCGCCAATCCCAACGGCATCGTCTGCGACGGCTGCGGCTTCCTCAACACCTCGCGCGTCACCCTGGCCACCGGCACGCCGCTGCTCGGCGCCGACGGCGCCTTGAACGGGTTTTCCATCACCGGCGGTGCGCTGAGCATCGGCAGCAACGGCCTGGACGCGTACAACGTCGACCGCCTGGACCTGCTGTCGCGGCAGTTGAGCGTGAATGGCTCGGTGTGGGCCAAGGATCTGCTGGCCAGCGCCGGTGCGCAGCGCATCGGCTACGACGGCATGCTGCTGGAGGTGCTGCCGGGCAGCGACGGCGCACCGCCGGCGATCGGTATCGACGTGGCGTACCTGGGCGGCATGTACGCCGACCGCATCCGCCTGATCGCCACCGAGGCCGGTGTGGGCGTGGTCAGCCGCGGCACCCTGTCCGCGCAGAGCGGCAGCCTGCAGATCGACAGCGCCGGCCAGCTAAGCCTGGCCGGCACCGCGGTGGCCCGCGACGACGTCGACCTGCGCGCGGCCGGCGCACTGAGCCAGCAGGGCGTTCTGGGCTCGCAGCAGGCCGGCGTGCGCCTGCGCGCCGCGCAATTGGCGCTGAGCGGCGACACCATCGCCCATGGCCTGCTCGATGCCGCGGCCAGCGGCGCGCTGGCGCACAGCGGGCGCAGCAGCGCCGGCGGCATCACCCTGTTCGGTTCGGAGCTGGATGCCGGCGGCAGCCTGTACAGCGCCGGCGATCTGGCGCTGAGTGCCACCGGCGAATTGCGCAGCAGCGGCAGCGCCTACGCCGGGGGCGCGGCGCAGCTGCAGGCCGGCGCGGCCTGGCTGCAGCGTGCCGGCACCGTGCAGAGCGCCGGCAGTCTGGCGGTGCAGGCGGCGCGGATCGATGCGGCCGGCGTGCTCGACGCCGGCGCCGGCCTCAGCCTGCGCAGCGACACCGACATGCGCCTGTCCGGCCTCGCGCAATCCTGGCAGGACGCCAGCGTGCAGGCCGGCGGACGCCTGGACACGCTCGGCCAGCTCAGTGCCGGCGGGCGCCTGGACCTGGGCGCGGCGGCGATCGGCAATGCGGCCGGTGCGGTGGTCTCGGCCGGTGGCGACGTCGCGCTGGCGACGCCGGGCGCGCTGGACAACGCCGGCACCCTGTATGCCGGACGCGACCTGCGCATCGACGCGGCCAGCGTCGGCAACTCCGGCGGCAGCTACGCCGGGCGCAACGCCACGCTCGCCAGCACGGCGGCGCTGAACAACAGCGGCAGCCTGGTGGCCGGCGCGGCGCTGCGCGTGGACGCGGCGCAACTGCGCAGCAGCGGCGAACTCGGCAGCCAGGGCGGCGACGTCGCCCTGCGCAGCGGCGGCGACCTGGCCCTGGCCGGGCAGGTGGCGGCGAAGGGCGCGCTGACCGCGCAGGCCGGCGGCGCCTTGCTGCAATCGGGCACCCTGGGCGCGGGCCGCGCGCAACTGCACGCGGTGGGCGACGCCACGCTGGACGGTGTGGTGCGCACCGATGGCGATCTGCAGCTGAGTGCCGATGGCCAGTTGCGCAGCAGCGCCACCCTGGCGGCTGGCGGCAATGCCACGCTGCATGCGCAGGGCGCATTGCTGCAGAGTGGGCAGGTGCAGAGCGGCGGCGCACTGGCGCTGGATGGCGCCAGCATCGCCCAGGCCGGCGTGCTCGATGCCGGCACCACCCTGGCGCTGCGCAGCGCCGGCGACCTGTCGCTGGCCGGCACCGTGCAGTCGCGTGGCGACCTCGCGCTGAGCAGCGCCGGGGCGCTGCAGAACCAGGCCCAGGTGGTGGCCGGCGGCGCGCTCAGCGCCAACGCCGTCAGCCTGAGCAACGCCGCTGGCGCCAGCCTGTCGGCCCTGGGCGATGCCAGCCTGAGCAGTGCGACCGTGCTGTCCAACGACGGCCACCTGTACGCCGGTGGTGCGCTCGGCCTGCGCGCCGGCAGCCTCGCGCAGACCGGCTCGGCCAATGCCGGCACGACGCTGACGCTGACCGTCGATGGCGCCGTCGCCAACCAGGGCGATCTGGTCGGCGGTGACGCCGTGCAGCTCGATGTGGGCAGTCTCGCCAGCAGCGGCCAGCTCGGCAGCCAGCGCGGCCAGGTCGTGCTGAACAGCCGCGGCGACATGCAACTCGACGGCGTGGTCGTGGCCGCCGGCGCCTTGAACGCGCAGGCGCTGGGCGATCTGCAGCAGCGCGGCAGCCTGCGTGCGGCCGGCGTGCAGCTCGCTGCTGCGGGCAGCCTGGGCGTGGCCGGCACGGTGCAGAGCACCGACGCCCTGCAACTGCAGGCGCAACGTGCGCTGCGCGTGGACGGCCAGGCCAGCGCGAGCGGCGCGGTCGGCGTCAACGCCGCCAGCGTCGCGTTGGGGAACGGCGCCATCCTGCAGAGCGCCACCGCCCTGCAGGTGGACACCGCCGCGCTGGACAGCCAAGGTGCGTTGGACGCGGGCACCGATCTGCGCCTGCACAGCACGGGCGACATGCACCTGGCCGGCCTCGCCCAGGCCGGGCGCGACGTGGCGGTGCTGGCCGACGGCACCCTCGACAACCAGGCCAAGGTGTTCGCCGGGCGCGCGCTGCAGCTCACCGCGGCCAGCGCCAGCAACCAGGCGCAAGGCCAGTGGCTCGCGCAGACGACGCTCGACGCCAACGTGCAGGGCAACGTCGACAACGCCGGCCTGGTACAGGCCGGCCAGGCCGCGAAATTGACCGTCGGCAGCCTGCAACAGACGGGCCGCAGCTATGCCGGCGATACGTTGACCGTGCAGGCGGCCACCGCACTGACCAACAGCGGTGACTTGATCGGCAAGCACGATGTGGCGATCAGCGCCGGCAGCGTGGCCAGCAGCGGCCAGCTCGGCAGCCAGGATGGACAGCTCGGCGTCGTCAGCGCCGGCGATCTGCAAGTGACCGGCACCCAGATCGCCGGCACCGCGCTGCATCTGCAGGCGGCGGGCGATCTGCTCCACGGCGGTACCAGCAAGGCGCAGTCCGTGCAGCTGGAGGCGGGGCGCGATCTGAGCATGGCCGGCACGGTGCAAAGTGCGTCGACCCTGCAGGCGCAGGCGCTGCGCGCGCTGCAACTGGACGGGCAGGCGCTGGCCGGCGGCAACGTGCAGCTGCGCGGCGCCAGCGTCGGCACCGGCAGCGCCGCGGTGCTGCAGAGCACCGCGGCCATCGCCGTGGACGGCGGCAGCATCGACAGCCAGGGCGCGCTCGACGCCGGCACCGACCTGACCCTGCACAGCCAGGACGCGTTGCGCCTGGCCGGCATCGCCCAGGGCGGCAACGATGTGCTGCTGACCGCCGCCGGTGCGTTCGACAACAGCGCCCGCGTGGTGGCCGGGCGCGATCTGCAGGTGCAAGCGGCGAGCGCGGTCAACCGCGCTGCCGGCACGCTGGCCGCCGGCCGCGGGCTGGATCTGCACGTCGATGGATTGCTCGACAACGCCGGCCTGCTGCGCGGCGAACAATCGCTGCAACTGCAGGCGGGCAGTCTGCAGCACAGCGGCACGCTCTCCACCGGCCAGGCGCTGACGCTGCGCAGCAGCGGCGCGATGGACAACCGAGGCAACGTGATCGCCGGTGGCGACCTGCTGGTGGACGTGGGCAGCCTCAGCAGCAGCGGCCAGCTCGGCAGCCAGAACGGACAGGTCACGCTCACCAGCCAGGGCGACCTGCAATTGGGCGGCAGCGTGATCGCCGCGCAGGCCTTGAACGCCACCGCGCTGGGCGACCTGCGCCTGGATGGCGTGGCCAAGGCGCGCGCGATCGCCCTGAGCGGGCGCGATGTCGGCGTCGCCGGTGCGTTGCAGAGCGCGACCAACGCCACGCTGCAGGCGCAGCGCGCGCTGCGCATCGATGGTCAGGCCCTGACCAGCGGCGATCTGCAACTGCAAGGCGCCAGCGTCGCCACCGGCAATGCGGCGGTGCTGCAGAGCACGGCCGGCGCCATCACCCTGCAAGGCGGCAGCCTCGACAGCCGCGGCACGCTCGACGCCGCCACCGATCTGGCGCTGCGCAGCGATGGCGCCCTGGCCGTGGCCGGCGTGGCCCAGGCCGGGCGCGACGTCGCGCTCACCGCTGGCACCCAGCTGACCAATGCCGCGCAAGTGCTGGCCGGCCGCGACCTCAGCGTCGCCGCTTCCGGCATCGCCAATGCCCAAGGCGGCAGCCTCGCCGCGAAGGGCGCGCTGGCCCTCACCACTGCCGGCACCCTCGCCAACGCCGGCACCCTGCAGTCCGGCCAGGCCATGACCCTGCAGGTCGGCGACCTGCAACACAGCGGCCAGGCCTACGCCGGCGACACGCTGAGCCTGCGCGCCAGCGGCGCCATCGACAGCCAGGGCGAGCTGATCGCCAAGCGCGACCTGCAGCTCGACGCCGCGCGCATCGCCAGCACCGGCCAGCTCGGCAGCCAGAGCGGCCAGGTGGCGCTGACCAGCCAGGGCGACCTGACGCTGGGCGGCACCGTCGCCGCCGCCAGCGGACTCAGCGCGCAAGCGCAGGGCGATCTGCTGCAGACCGGCACGCTCAGCGCGCAGGCGCTGGAGCTGCGCGCCGCGCGCGACCTGTCGCTGGGCGGGCAACTCGCCACCACACAGGAACTGCAAGCGCAGGCGCAGCGCGACCTGCAGGTGAACGGCAGCGTCAGCGCCGGCCGGGACGCCACCCTGCAGGCCGGCGGCACCCTGCGCGGCGGCAGCCAGAGCGTGCTGCACAGCGCCGGCGCGCTGCAATTGAACGGCGCGGCCATCGACAGCCAGGGCACCGTCGACGCCGGCACCACCCTGGCGATGACCAGCACGGGCGATCTCGTCCTCGGCGGCCTGGTGCAGGCCGCATCGACCATCGACCTGCGTGCCACCGGCGCGCTCACCAACGCCGCCCAGCTGGTCGCCGGCAGCGACCTGAGCCTCACCGCCGCCAGTGCCACCAACAGCGGCAGCGGCACTCTTGCCGCCCTCGGCAACGCCACCTTCACCGTGAGCGGCCTGCTCAGCAACGCCGGCGCGCTGCGTGCGCGCCAGCGCCTGCAGTTGGACGTCGGTTCGCTGCAGCAGACCGGGCGCAGCTACGGCGTGCAGCGCCTGGCGCTGACCGCCAATGGCGCCGTCGACAACCGCGGCGACCTGATCGCCGGCAGCGCCTTGCGTGTGCAGGCAGCCAGCGTCGCCAGCAGCGGCCAGCTCGGCAGCGAAACCGGCGACGTGGCCCTGGTCAGCCAGGGCGATCTGAACCTGGGCGGCACCCTGGCCTCAGCCGGCGGGTTCAGCGCACAGGCCGGCGGCGCGCTCAACCAGAGCGGCGCCTTGAGCGCGGCGACTACGCTGCAACTGCAGGCGCACGGCGACCTGACCGTGACCGGCACCCTCAACGCCAACCAGGTCGTGCTCGGCAGCGACGCCAGCGTGCTCCAGCACGGCACCGTCAGTGGCGCGGACGTCGCGCTGCAGGGCCAGCGCATCGACAACGCCGGGCAGACCCTGTCCAGCGGCAACCTGCGCCTGAGCGGCGGCAACGTCTCCATCGGCGGCGTGGCCGCGGCCGGCGTGCGCGCCGATGGCAGCCTCGGCAACAGTGGCGCGCTGACCCTGCATGCCGATGGCACGCTCAGCGCCAGCGGCCGCCTGATCGCCGCCGGCAACCTCGCCGCCGATGCCGCGCAACTCGCGCTGGCCGGCAGCACCGCCCGCGTCGGCGGCAACGCCACGCTGACCGCCAGCGGCGACGTCGACCATCGCGGCGCCGACCTGCTGGCCGGCGGCCTGCTCACCGTGCGCGCCGGTGGCGCGCTGGACAACAGCGCGCTCAACGGCGTCGGCGGCACGCTGCAGGCGGCGGGCCTGGACCTGGGCGCGGCGACGCTGCGCAACGGCAGCGGCAGCCTGGTGCAGAGCGGCAGCGGCACCACCCGTATCGCCGTCACCGGCGCGTTCGACAATGGCAGCGGCCGCCTGGTCAGCAACGGCGGCGACCTGCAACTGGGCGCGGCGTCGATCAACAACGCGCAAGGGCGCATCGAACACGCCGGCAGCGGCACGCTCACGGTCAGCAGCAGCGGCGCCCTCGGCAATGCCGGCGGTCGCATCCTCACCCAGGGCCAGCTGCAGCTCAGCACCGGCAACACGCTCGATAACCAGGGCGGCGCCATCGCCGCCGCCGGCGATGCCAGCGTCACCGCGGCCGGCCTGGGCAACATCGGCGGCAGCGTGTCCGCACGCGGCTTGAATGTGCAACTGGGCAACGGCGCGCTCGACAATCGCCTCGGCGTGGTGCAGGCCACCGGCGGCAGCCTGGTATTGCGCGCCGACAGCCTCGAAAACCGCGGCGGCACCATGCAGGCGCTGAGCAGCGGTGGTGCGGGTGGCGACCTGCGCGTGGATCTGGCGCATACGTTGAACAACGACGCGGGCGTGATCGGCGCCAGCACCGATCTGACGCTGAACGCGGAGAACGCGAGCAACAGTGGCGGTACCTTGCAAGCCGGGCGCGACCTGGCGTTGACCGCGCGCGGCCAGCTCGACAATCACCAGAGCGGCCGCATCGGCGCCGCCCGCGACCTCAGCGTCGCCGTCACCGGGGCGCTGCTCAACAGCGGCGGCCAGCTCGACAGCGGCAACGCCATGACCCTGTCCGGCGGCCGCATCGACAACAGCCAGGGCAGCGTCGTCAACAACGGCGGCGGCCTGACCCGGCTCACCACCGGCGGCGACCTGCGCAACGTCGGCGGCAGCCTGGGCGGGCGCGGCAGCGTCGTGCTCGACGCCGCCAGCATCGCCAACGGCAGCGGGCAACTGGTGGCCGGCGGCGACCTGGTCGCCAACACCAATGCGCTCGACAACCAGGGCGGCAGCGTCTACGCCGGCGCCAGCATGCTGTTGCAGCGGAGCGGCGCCACGCTCCACAACCGCAACGGCAGGATCAAGGCCGAACAGGCGGTGCGCCTGACCCTGCAGAGCCTGAGCAACAGCGGCGGGCAGATCGGCGCCGGCAGCGGCGCCGGCGGCGCGGGCGACGTGGTGATCGACACCGTCGGCTTCGACGGCGGCGGCAGCATCCTCGGCCAGAACCTGCTCGACCTGACCATCCGCAGCGATTACACCCATCGCGCCGGTGCCGACATCACCAGCAACGGCGACTTCCGCCTGGCGGTGGGCGGCAACTTCGTCAACGCCTCGGCGCTGCAGGCCGGACGCAGCCTGGGCATCAATGCCAGCAGCATCAACAACGTGGCCGGCGCCAGCATGCGCTCGGGCAACGTGCAGTTGAACACCGGCGGCAGCGTCACCAACGCCGGCGACCTCTCCGCCAGCGGCAACCTGCAGGTCACCGCGGGGTCGGTGTCCAACACCGGCAGCCTGGTCGGCGGCAACGTGCTGGTGGACACCGGCACCCTGGTCAACGGCGCCGACCTGGGCGGCGCCACCGACAACGCCGCCTACGGCAGCGCGCTGATCGGCGCCACCAGCGGCATGACCCTGCTGGTGCGCGACCAGTTGGTCAACCGCGATGCGAAGATCTTCAGCCTGGGCAACATCGCCATCGGCGCCGCGCGCGACGGCAACGGCACGCTCACCGCGCGCACCGGCACGCTGGACAACGTCTCCGGCAGCATCGAGGCCGATGGCAGCATCCTGATTGCGGCGAACCAGATCAACAATCGGCGACGGGTGCTGAGTACGCAGACCGGCCCGCTATCGGATGCGGACAAGGCAGCGGCCAATGCGGCGATGCCGAGCGAACTGATCGAAGGCAGAGGGATCATCTATCCCAACCAGCCCTACTACATTCGCGTCCCTTACCAAGGGCCAAGCCCCGGCGTCTACCGAGAGTACTCGGTCGAACAACGCGAGCGGTTGATCGCGGCCAGCGCCGAAGGGCGCATCGCGGCGGGCGGCAACATCGCCCTTTCCGGCAGCGTGACCAACAACGCCTCGACGATTGCCGCCGCTGGTGCGCTGATGGTCAATCAACGCGGTGTCGCTGGCCTGTACGACGGCATGGTCACTGGCAGCGAGTCTGTGGCGAACCAGGCGCTGGCGTTGAAGCAGCAAGTGGTACAGCGCGATGTCGAGCACAAGGTCATCGCGTACATCGACGACTGTGCGATGACGCAAGTCTCCGGACCCAACGCACGCAAGAGTCCGATCTGCGGCTACAACCGCGAGAACAACGTGCTGTCGACCACAACGGTCGACTCCAGCTACATCGCCCTCGCCGCCAACATGACCGGCGGCCAGGGTGTCTCCATCAGCGGCGCCACCATCAGCAACGGCGCAGTCGGCAGCGACGGCCGCAGCATCGGCGGCGCCGCCTTCAACGCCACCCAAGGCGGAGCCCTGAACCGGTACGGCACGATGAGCGCCGACGGCGCCGGCGGTATCGCCGTGCAGGCGCAGACCGCTGCGACGCCGACCAAGGCCAACGTCGGCAACCGCATCGCCACCGCCAGCCTGGGTGCCATCCGCATCGACGACGGCCAGGCCACCCTGGCAGACGGCAGCAGCGTCACTGCGTCCCAGGTCCAGGCCAGCGGCGTGCAGGCCCAGCTCGGCGGCGCCGGCAGCGGCAGCCGCAGCCAGGTCCAGGCCGGCACCGCGCAGGCGGTGCTGACCGCCGGCAGCGTTCCCGGCCAGTACCAGCAGATCGACCCAGGTACCGGCCAAGTGCCGCAGGTGGTCGGTGGCGTCGGCGCGCCGTTGGGCAACATCGTGCTGCCGATGGGCGGGCTGTACCGCCTGGTCGGCAGCAACGGCGCCAGCGTCAACACGCTGGGTCGCGCCGCCAACGGCCTGGGCGGGGTCAAGGCCAATAACAGCGCCCCCGGCCGTCGCTACCTGATCGAAACCGATCCGCGCTTCGTCGACTACAACAATTTCATCAGCAGCGATTACCTGCTCGACAAGCTCGGTGTGGATCCGCAGTGGACCCAGACCCGCCTGGGCGACGGCTTCTACGAACAGCGCCTGGTCCTGGACCAGATCACCCAGCTCACCGGCCGCCGCTACCTGGGCAACTACGCCGACGGCGTGGCCCAGTACCGCGCGCTGCTCGATGGCGGCGTCGCCGAGGCCGGCACCCTGCACCTGAGCGTGGGCGTGGCGCTGACCGCCGACCAGGTCGCCGCGCTGACCCACGACATCGTGTGGATGGTGGAACAGGAATACCAGGGCCAGAAGGTGCTGGTGCCGGTGGTGTACCTGGCGTCGAAGACGGCGCTGACCCTGCGCAGCGACGGCGCGCTGCTGGCCAGCGACAACGGCGACGTCTCGCTCAACGCCACGGCCGGCCTGAGCAACACCGGCACCATCGGCGGCGCCAATGTCAGCGCCACCGCCGGTAACCTGCTCAACCAGGGCCGCATCGTGTCCAGCGGCACGGTGGCGTTGCAGGCCAATCAGGACCTGCTCAACCTCGGCGGCCAGATCGCCGGCCGCGACGTGCTGCTCAGCGCCGGTCGCGACCTCACCAGCACCATCCGCGACGCCCTCGCCGGCGGCGACCTGCGTTCGGGCATCACTGCCGGCAACAACCTGCTGCTGCAGGCCGGCCGCGACCTCAGCCTCACCGGCACCACCGTGCAGGCCGGCAACAGCGCCGCGCTGCTGGCGGGCAACAACCTCACGCTGCAGCCGACCGCCCTGCGCAACGAGTCCGGCCTGACCCGCGGCGGCGATGGCACCAGCCTGACCGTCGGCAACAACCTGTCCCTGCAGGCCGGCAACGACCTGCAATTGCACGGCGTAGCGATCGCCGCCGGCGGCAACGCCGCCCTGCAGGCCGGGCACGACCTGTCGCTGACCCCGGTCACCGACGCCAACGGCAAGGTCACGGTGCGTACCAGCATCGCCACCGGCGGCAGCCTGCAACTGGCCGCCGGCAACGACCTCACCATCAGCCAGGCGCAGGTCAAGGCCGATGGCAACCTGATCGCCGCGGCCGGGCACGATCTCAACGTGACCTCGGTGCTGGGCGACAGCCGCACCGTCACCGACCAGAGCCGCCAGGGCAAGACCAAGGTCGTCACCACCACGACCACCCAGGACATCGACCAGCAGGCACTCACCGCCGGCGGCAACCTGGTGCTCAGCGCCGGCCACGACGTCAACCTGACCGCCGCCAAGCTCGATGCTGGCAACGGTCTCGCGGTGATCGCCGGCAACGACCTCAACAGCACCACGCTGACCACGGTCGACAGCAGCACCACCCTGGAGACGCGCAAGCGCTTCAAGCAGACCACCAGCACCCGCGACGAGACCGTCCACGGCAGCGAGTTCACCGCCGGCGGCGACATCGCCCTGCAGTCCGGCCACGACGTGAACCTGACCGCGGCCAACGTGTTCACCGACAAGGGGGCCTTGGCCGTGTCCGCCGGCAACGACGTCAACCTGCTCGCCGAGCAGGAGCAGCACGACGCCGTGCAGGACATGCAGAAGAAGAAAAAGGGCTTCCTGTCCAGCAAGACCACGACGACGCATGACGAGTGGCACGACAGCCTGGCCGTCGGCACCTCGCTGGACGCTGGCAGCGTGCAGATCAAGGCAGGCAACGACATCGCCGTGGTCGGCTCGACCGTGCTGGCCCAGCAGGACGCGCGTCTGGTGGCCGGCAACGATGTGGCTATCGTCTCGGCGCAGGACCAGAGCAGCGAGGCGCACAGCAGCGCCCAGAAGAAATCCGGCTTCAGCGCCAGCTTCTCCGGCGGCGTGGCCAGCCTTGGCTACGGCAAGTCGCGCAGCAGCAGCGACAGCAGCACCGAGAGCACCACCCAGGTGGCCTCGGCGGTCGGTGCCAAGAACGGCAATCTGCTGATCAGTGCCGGCGATCAACTGACCATCGGTGCCTCCGACGTCGCCGCTGGCAAGGACCTGACCCTGGCGGCCAAGGACATCGCGCTGCTCGCGGCACAGGACACGGTGGACAACCAGTCCAATCAGTCGAGCAAGTCCAGCGGCTTCTCCATCGGCGTGACCTACGACCCGGCCGCGGCGTATCGCAGCGCACGCGATTCGGCGACCAGCAACATGCCCGACAGCGGCTCGACCATGGGCAAGCTCAGCCGGCGCGCCGAGGGCGATACGGCCGGCACCGCGGCCGCGCTGACGCCGGTGGTGATCCAGGCCGGTTCGCACCGCTCCAACGCCAACCAGAACGACAGCACCAGCACCGCGCGGGTGAGCCAGGTCAGCGCCGGCGGCAACCTGACCCTGCTCGCCAGCGACGGCTCGATCACCAGCCAGGGCACGCAACTGTCGGCCGAGGGCAACGCGCTGTTGCTGGCGAGCCAGAACATCGACCTGGGCGTGGCGCATACCACCGAGTCCAGCGGCAACGACAGCCGCGGCAAGGGCTGGAGCTTCAACAATGCGGCGGGCCTGCCGTTCGGCAACTACAACCAGAAGGGCAACGGCAACGGCCAGACCGACACCATCACCGGCACGCAACTGTCGGTGGGCGGCAACGCCAACCTGAGCACGACCCAGGGCGACATCACGCTGACCGCGAGCAACATCGCGGCACAGGGCGATGTAACCATGCACGCCGCCGGCGACCTGACCATCCAGAGTGGGCAGGACACCGCCGGCAACGCCAACGTCTCGGACAACAAGGCGATCGGCACGGTAGTCATCTCCGACACCGAGCGCTTCTCCGGTTATCACACCGAGAAGCACCGCGACGACAACGCCACGGTGACGCAGGTGGCCAGCAGCGTCGGCAGCCTGGGCGGCAACGTCAATCTGAGTGCGGGCGGCACCTATACGCAGAGCGCCAGCAACGTGGTCGCGGCCAAAGACGTGGACGTGACTGCCGCGTCGATCCAGTTGCTCACCGCCAACGACAGCCACGCCGCGTCCTCGCAGGACGACACGCTGAAAATCGGCGCGTTCGCGCGGGTGAAATCGCCACTGATCGACCTGATCAACAACGTCGATGCGGCACGCAACTCCGACGGCAGGCTGTCGGCGATGCAGGGCATGGCGGCAGTGGCCAACGGCTATCAGACCGCCAGTGCGATCAGCAGCATCGCGCAAAACGGTGGCAGCGGCGCGCTGGTCAGCGTGGAAGCGGGCGTGGGCTACGCCACCAGTACGGAGAAGTACAAGGCCGGCAGCCAGACCGCGCAAGGTTCGACCATCAGCGGCGGCGGCAACGTCAGCCTGACCAGCACAAGCGGCGACCTGCATGTGGTGCAGGGCAACCTGAAGGCCGGCGACACCCTGAGCCTGGATGCGGCACGCGACCTGGTACTGGAAGCAGGCAAGTCCTCGGGCTCGGAACAGAGCAAGGGCAGCAACGCCGGATTGGAAGTGGGTGTGGGCGCCTCGGTCGGCGCGCAGACCGGCGTCTATGCCTATGTGCAGGCCAGCGTCGGCAGCCATTCCTCCAACGCCGACAGCGCGACATGGAAGAACACGGAGCTGGCGGCGCAGAACATCTCCCTTACCTCGAAGGGCGATACCACGTTGCGTGGCGCAGTAGCCAAGGCCGACCGCATCGATGTGCAGACCGGCGGCGACCTGACCATCGAGTCGCTGCAGGACACCTCGAACATCCAGTCCAAGGAGAGCGGCTATGGCGGCCGCATCCAGGTGTCCTTTGGTACCGCGTGGGATGCCAGCGGCTACGCCAGCACGGCCAAGGCCAACGGCACCTCCACCGGCGTGACCGAGCAATCGGGCCTGTTCGCCGGCAAGGGCGGCTACCACGTCGACGCGGGCAACGTGAACCTGATCGGCGGCGCGATCGCCAGCACCAATGCGGACAACAGCGACCTGACTGCCAACTCGCTGACCTTCAGCGACCTGCAGAACCGGATGGGCTACTCGGCCAGCTCCGGCAGTCTCGCTGGCGGGTTCGGTAGTAGCGGCACGCCGGCCACCGATGCCAACGGCAACCCGGTGGCAGTGAGCGCGGGCGACCAGGCCAAGAACATCGGCAGCAACATCGCCAATGGGAACTATGGCGCAGCCAACAGCGGCGGGCTGGGCGGCGGACTGCCGATGTCCCAGAGCGGCAACGACAGCACGACCACGCGCGCCACGTTGACCGAAGGCAACATCACGATCGGCGGCAAGCGCACCACGGCGGCTGAGACGGGCATCAACACCGATGCCAGCAAGGCGAACGAAGCGCTGGCGACGCTGCCGGACGTGCGCAAGGTACTGGCCGAGCAGCAGGCGATGGGCGCGGCAGCCGGGACGGTGCTGGAGACCAGCCGGCAGGTGGCAGGTGACATCGCAGCCAACGCGGCACAAAAGACTGCCGAGGCGCGCGATGCCTACCTGAAAGGCCTCAATAGCGATGAGCAAGAGGCATTCGCAAAGCTGGATGCGACGGCGCAGCAGAACGTGCTGCTTAGTCAGAGCACGGCTTACAGCGACGCTTACGCCAAAGAAAAGCAATGGGGCACGGGTGGCGAATACAACCGTGCCTTGCAGGCAGTTACCACTGCACTGGTCGGTGGCGTGTCCGGTCAGAGCGGCACGCAGGTGGCGAGTAATGCGCTGGCACCGTATGCGGCGCAACTGATCGGGCAGACCTTCGACGCCAACCATGGCAGCGATCCGAACAAGTCGCTGCAGTTGCTGTCGCACGCGCTGCTGGGTGCGGTGTTGGCCGAGGCAAATGGAAGTTCCGCCGTAGGCGGTGCACTTACTGGAGCGGGTGGCGAAGCTGCAGCGCAATACCTGACCAAGACGCTCTATGGCGCCGACACCAAGCCGAGCGATCTATCCGAGCAGGACAAGCAGACGATCCTGGCGTTGTCGCAGGCGGTCGGTGCGTTGGTCGGTGGAATGACGGGCGGGAGCTTGAGTGACGCGGCGGTGGGAAGCACGGTCGCCAAGAATGCCGTTGAGAATAATTTCCTAGGTGATGAGCAAAAGAAGCAGCTTGAGGCGCTTCGTGCAAAGGCCAAGTCGGGCGAACTGACCGCGCAGGAAGCAAGAGATCTCGTCATCCTCGATGTCAGCGACCAAGTCAGCGATGGTTTGTTGCAGAAGTATCGTTCGGGAGAGCAACTAACCCCAGCACAGACGCAGGATCTGCGGATCTATCTCGGCGCATATGCGGCACAGAATGGCGCCGACGCAGCGTGGGGACTCATCAAAAATGGCTCGAATCCAAATTATGGATTTCCGTATGCGGGTTTGAGCGCAGACGAGCGCGCGTATGGCGATGCAAATTTCACTTGGAGAGACACGCTATTCGGGCACGACAAGAGCAGCAATGAACAAGCGTTTGTTGACGCGCGAAACAAGTCAGGCCTGTATTACAACACCGCTCCGAATGAGAGCTTGACTCCTAGCGGCCTGCAGTTCTCAAGCAATATGGCAATTCTCGATACGCTCGGGAACAGTGTAGCGGCGGGCTTAGCTTACATCGGCGCAAGCTATTTCGGAGCGAGTGATAGGACTCGCGATGCATTGACATTTACCGTTGGGCAGCTAGCTGAGATTGGCTCCTCTTTCGTGCTGCCGAAGACCGGCATATCACCTATTTTCGGTCAAACATCTATCGATGCATTGCCCATAAAAAATCTACCGCCGATTAGCGCAGTTGTTGATGATGAGATCGGGTCCCTGAATCGTATAGGACAGAATAATACAAACGCTTGGGCAAATTACTTCCATCAGCGAATTAATGAGCGCGCCAACGATGTGCCACTTCAGACTAGAACAACTAATGGCGTCGACCTGGATTATCGTCTGCCTGATCCTGCTGCAGGCTTGGATTATACGCCAAAGTTGTTGAGTTCCAATAATCCAAACATTGCAAATTCGCATCAGAATGGTTATGTGGAAGAACTGCGTTTGGCTAATACTGTTGCTAATCTGCCGGATCAAGTTGTAGTCAAATATGGTGATGCCGTTGGTGCGCATGGTGCCGATGTTGTTTCCGTAAATGTAGCAACAGGCGAGGTTACTTTGTGGGATAATAAGTTTCGTAGTAGCTCAAGTAGAGTTGGTTCTTCGCCTACTTTTTCGGAAGATTCAACTGCTTTAAATAAGGCGGTTGAGGGTGCTAGGATGGATATCATTAAATCTAATTTGCCTGATGAAATAAAGGAAAAGGCGATCCAAAATTTAGATAGTAGAAATTTTACCTCCAATACAGTTGGATCCGGTTCCGCGACAAATTCGACAATAGTTAAATTTCAAAATGGTCAAGTTATTAGCGGAGGGCGGAAATGATTTTTGATCCGGTTAAGTTAAGGGTCAATGGTTTTGGGCCTGGAATGCTTAAATTTTATCTAAAGACTGATGTTGAGGAGGGAGCGCCAATAGGGAATATAGCGGTTGGTAAAATATCAATAGTTGTGAATGCATGGTTGGTAGGCCTTCATCAGGAGGTAGGACCTATCATTCACTCTGCTAATCAATGGATAAATAGTGCGATTGAGAGCAAGGAAGAAAAGCGTTTTGGGCGTGATCCAAATATGCACAGGACCACGTTGCATTGGGGGCGTGCTATTGGAGAGTGGCTGGAAAAGAGTAATAATAATACGCGCTTGTGGGATGTAGCGCGCGTCTCAGAGGAAGCTCGTTGGTACTACAAAGAGCGCCCTTGGTCGGTGAAAGAAGTCCTCCAGCATGGTTTGGACGACTATATGGCGTTTGCCTGTCAGTGCGGCGAATTTCAAGCGGCGATCGAGATGTATGAGAGATGGAAGGAGATGCATGCCCCCATGTTGCTCTCCAAGGTGATAAAACCGGCCGACTTTGCTTATGCACTATGTCTTCACAAGACAGGAATGCAAAAGTTCTCAGATGAGGATTTATTTAAGGCGGGTCTAAAAATATTGCGGACGCATTTGCAGGAGAAATGGCTTGGAGGCGGTCAGTTCATACGTGCGGCGACGTGGCTAAAGATAGTGTATTGGGATAAGGATCAAAGTTTAAGCCCTCTATCGACAGTGTTGAAGGCTTATGAAAATATGCCGAAGGTTAAAAAGCCTGAATTTGTTAAATTAGAAGAATAGTTTTGCAACTAATTAATAGAATGTATCAAAGCGGGTGAAGTGCAATCACAGTTGCTATCTGTTCTTGGAAAATTAGAGTGCAAGTTCAACCGTCGTGCTGAGGACGTCGGCGGCGCCTGACTCTGCTTCGCCAGCGATGGCTCGATTACCAGCCAGGGCAAGCAACTGTCGGTGGGCGGCAACGCCAACCTGAGCACGACCCAGGGCGACATCACCCTGACCGCGAGCAACATCGCGGCACAGGGCGATGTGACCATGCACGCCGCCGGCGACCTGACCATCCAGAGCGGGCAGGACACCGCCGGCAACGCCAACGTCTCGGACAACAAGGCCATCGGCACGGTAGTCATCTCCGACACCGAGCGCTTCTCCGGCTATCACACCGAGAAGCACCGCGACGACAACGCCACGGTGACGCAGGTGGCCAGCAGCGTCGGCAGCCTGGGCGGCAACGTCAATCTGAGTGCGGGCGGCACCTACACGCAGAGCGCCAGCAACGTGGTCGCGGCCAAGGACGTGGACGTGACTGCCGCGTCCATCCAGTTGCTCACCGCCAACGACAGCCACGCCGCGTCCTCGCAGGACGACACGCTGAAAATCGGCGCGTTCGCGCGGGTGAAATCGCCACTGATCGACCTGATCAACAACGTCGATGCGGCGCGCAACTCCGACGGCAGGCTGTCGGCGATGCAGGGCATGGCGGCAGTGGCCAACGGCTATCAAGCGGCCAGCGCCATCAGCAGCATGGCCGGCGGCGCCGGCAGCGGCGCGCTGGTCAGCGTGGAAGCGGGCATGGGCTACGCCACCAGCACGGAGAAGTACAAGGCCGGCAGCCAGACCGCGCAAGGGTCGACCATCAGCGGCGGCGGCAACGTCAGCCTGACCAGCACCAGCGGCGACCTGACCATCGAGTCGCTGCAGGACACCTCGAACATCCAGTCCAAGGAGAGCGGCTATGGCGGCCGCATCCAGGTGTCCTTCGGTACCGCGTGGGACGCCAGCGGCTACGCCAGCACGGCCAAGGCCAACGGCACCTCCACCGGCGTGACCGAGCAGTCGGGCCTGTTCGCGGGCAAGGGCGGCTACCACGTCGATGCGGGGAACGTGAACCTGATCGGCGGCGCCATCGCCAGCACCAATGCGGACAACAGCGACCTGACTGCCAACTCGCTGACCTTCAGCGACCTGCAGAACCGGATGGGCTACTCGGCCAGCTCCGGCAGTCTCGCCGGCGGGTTCGGCTACAGCGGCACGCCGGCCACCGATGCCAATGGCAACCCGGTGGCAGTGAGCGCGGGCGACCAGGCCAAGAACATCGGCAGCAATATCGCCAATGGGAACTATGGCGCAGCCAACAGCGGCGGGCTGGGCGGCGGACTGCCGATGTCCCAGAGCGGCAACGACAGCACGACCACGCGCGCCACGCTGACCGAAGGCAACATCACGATCGGCGGCAAGCGCACCACGGCCGCAGAGACGGGCATCAACACCGATGCCAGCAAGGCGAACGAGGCGCTGGCGACGCTGCCGGACGTGCGCAAGGTACTGGCCGAGCAGCAGGCGATGGGCGCGGCAGCTGGGCCGGATGGGCTACTCGGCCAGCTCCGGCAGTCTCGCTGGCGGGTTCGGTAGTAGCGGCACGCCGGCCACCGATGCCAATGGCAACCCGGTGGCAGTGAGCGCGGGCGACCAGGCCAAGAACATCAGCAGCAACATCGCCAATGGGAACTATGGTGCAGCCAACAGCGGCGGGCTGGGCGGTGGACTGCCGATGTCCCAGAGCGGCAACGACAGCACGACCACGCGCGCCAAGCTGACCGAAGGCAACATCACGATCGGCGGCAAGCGCACCACGGCGGCTGAGACGGGCATCAACACCGATGCCAGCAAGGCGAACGAGGCGTTGGCGACGCTGCCGGACGTGCGCAAGGTACTGGCCGAGCAGCAGGCGATGGGTGCGGCGGCCGGGACGGTGCTGGAGACCAGTCGGCAGGTGGCTGGCGACATCGCGGCCAGTGCAGCGAAGAAGACTGCCGAGGCGCGCGATGCCTACCTGAAAGGCCTCAATAGCGATGAGCAAGAGGCATTCGCAAAGCTGGATGCGACGGCGCAGCAGAACGTGCTGCTTAGTCAGAGCACGGCTTACAGCGACGCTTACGCCAAAGAAAAGCAATGGGGCACGGGGGGCGAATACAACCGCGCCTTGCAGGCAGTTACCACTGCACTGGTCGGTGGCGTGTCCGGTCAGAGCGGCACGCAGGTGGCGAGCAATGCGCTGGCGCCGTATGCGGCGCAACTGATCGGGCAGACCTTCGACGCCAACCATGGCAGCGATCCGAACGCGGCCGCGCAACTGCTCTCGCATGCGCTGCTGGGTGCTGTGCTGGCCGAAGCCAACGGGAGTTCAGGCGCAGGCGGTGCGTTGGCTGGAGCGGGCGGCGAAGCTGCAGCGCAATACCTGACCAAGACGCTCTATGGCGCCGATGCCAAGCCCAGCGATCTATCCGAGCAAGACAAGCAGACGATCCTAGCGTTGTCGCAAGCGGTCGGTGCGCTTGTCGGCGGGATGACGGGGGGCAGCTTGAGCGATGCGGTGGTGGGAAGCTCAGTTGCGCGGAATGCAGTGGAAAACAACTGGTTGAAGGAGAACGAGAATGAACTGAAAAAGGTTGCGCAGGCGGAATGCGCCGCCGCGAACAAGCGGTCTTGTGAGATCGTTGATGCCATCAACGAGCTAGATAAAGCACGCGATGCCGACTACGCGATCAACGTGGATTTGGCCAACGCATTGATGGATGAGGAAGGAGGAAAACACACGCTGCAGCGGTTCGACCAACTGATGTCGGACTACTGGGCGGCAAACGGTGTAGATCCAGAGGATGCCATTTTCGCTAGCACGGTGTCCCGTACATTCCCCACGAATGGGCAGAAGCTCTACAACGCACTCGATAAAATCCCAGGCGGCGTGCCTGGCATGGGCATATTTGGGATGATGCTTCCAGGGATTCTGGATCAAACTGGAACCACCGTCGCCGCATGGCAAGATCTTTATAAGCCTGGTCAGGCAACTAACTACTTCACTGGTGCATCGGTATCGGGCACGTCTGCATTCGATGAGCGATTCCTCGGTGCTGCCACTGTCGCCGAGATCCTTCTGACATCGGGCGCAAGCACTGTTGCGCGGACGGGACTCAAAGAGGTTGCTGAAACAGCAGGTGGCACAGGAGAGAAATGGGTTATTCGCTCGGTTGATGGTACTGCTACGGCGAATGTGGTGGCAGATGTTTCGAAAGGCAACGCCATTGATACAGCTGTTTTGAATGGCTTTCCTGAACTCCCTCCGGGCTACGGTACCTTGAAGTCAGCTGGAGCGGGTGCCAATGAAACGGGTCAGCTGCCGAATGGATTTAGACGTATAGTTAACCCTGATGGCGAAACGGTTATACAGGGTCCTGCTGGTGAAATTTATGCGTCCGAGGAGACCCTTGAAGCTCTAAGGAGTTCTGCTGCACTTGGTAACGCACAGTCGGCTGATGAGGCGGTAAAGCTAACTTTTGACAAGGCAACTCGGACTTGGACCACCCCAGCAGGACTCGAATATGGACAAGGATCCGTACATGGAAATAGAATTAAACATGTTTTAGATCATGCGGTCCCCAACCCGAATAAAACTACTCATAGCGTTTTCAATGTAGATCGAAAACAAGTCTTGGGATTAATTGATCAGGCTTGGTTAACAAAAGGAAGCCCTGTCCCTGGAGATCCAGGTGCTTATATCGTCCCGATGGGACGCGTTGTTGGAACCTCTGGCGAACAAAACATCAAAATAATTGTACGCCCGGGAACAAATAAGGTAATAACTGCCTATCCTGTCAAGTAGGGTTAGAGATGCTCTGTCCAAGATGTGAACAAGGCGATATTTGCACAGCAAAAATTAAATCCACTGGGAGATTGCTGTACATCTGCCAAGAATGTGAAGCTACATGGTTCTCGTCTGAGGCTGTAGGACTCGAGCCATTCGTGGATTTCGGAACATACATGGAAACCCTAGGGCTTCCACCACTGTGGAGTTCGCTGGATGTAGTATCTGATTGTTGAAAGAGGCGAGTTTGTTGATATTGGAATTACTACTAAAAAGCAGTTCCAAGATTTTATTGAAAATATAGTCGCCGACCCCGCGGTTGAACGTCGCCAAGCGGTTGACGGGACGACTTATTATCGTGATTACTCAACAAAAACTATTGTAACGCGCGGGCGTAGAGGCGAAGCTACTGCATTTAGGCCAGATGTAGGTGGTGTTGGCTGGGAAAAATATTTAAAAACTCAGGTGTCTAATAAATGAAAGATAGCATCAATAATCCTGTTGAAATTAATATTTTTTGTCACCGAAAGAGAGCTTAGGTATTTTATATTTTGTGGAATAGCTTTAATTCAAAACGTACCGGAGGATTCACTTCCAACTTATTGCGGGCTTAGTAAAAATGAAATTATAGATGTATCTATGAGGCTTCGGGAGTTTGCGGACAGGAAGGGCACAGAAATTTAAGTTTTATATTTAGTTTTAAGTTTCGAGGGTGCTGTTCAATGCAAAAAGCGATTTGGCCAGCGGCGGCGTCTTACTCAGCAATAGATATATGTAGCTCAATCATGAGTGAGGCTTTAGATAGGATCTATATTTGGCGCTATCAAAATCGAAGATGACAGATGGATGAGCGTTTAGCGGGAGCCGATGCAATGAGGCGATTGCTAGGGATTAAGGCCGCCTTGTAGATCGGCCACGACCTGTCGCTGACCTCGGGCACCGATGCCAACGGCAAGGCCACGGTGCGCACCAGCATCGATACCGGCGGCAGCCTGCAATTGGCCGCCGGCAACGACCTCACCATCCGCCAGGCGCAGGTCAGCGCTGACGGCAAACTGATCGCCGCGGCCGGGCACGATCTCAACGTGACCTCGGTGCTGGGCGATAGCCGCACCGTCACCGACCAGACCCGCCAGGGCAAGACCAGGCTCGTCACCACCACGACCACCCAGGACATCGACCAGCAGGCGCTCACCGCTGGCAACGACGTCAACCTGCTCGCCGAGCAGGAGCAGCACGACGCCGTGCAGGACATGCAGAAGAAGAAAAAGGGCTTCCTGTCCAGCAAGACCACCACCACGCACGACGAGTGGCACGACAGCACCACCGTGGCGACCACGCTCAGCGGCGACACCGTGCAGATCGCCGCGGGCCATGATCTGCTCTCGCAAGGCGCGCAGGTTGCAGGCACCGGCAACGTGGTGGTGGCCTTCAGCAACGATCTGACGCTGGAGACGGAGTAGAACACGCATAGCGAAGAGCACGAGAAAAAAACCAAGAAGTCGGGCATGTTCGGCAGTTGCGAGCGTGATGCTAGGCAGACTGCTGTTGGCAAAGAGGGTCGCTCAACAGACGTCGGTGGACATATTCAAGGATGACAGTTCGGCGGAACTTGCCATAGGTTCAATCTTTTGCCCAAGACGAGAAGTTTAACAATTCTACTTGAAGTAAGTGGGAGAATGAAATTAGATGAGATATAAAACTATGATAATATCGGTTTGGTAAAGGTTATTTTTTAAAGGGACGCCCCGAAATCAGCAAGGCCTGATGCATTAACTATTGATTGCTCCGTAAATGGTGGGTGATGCGCAAAAATTTCAGAAGTGAGCCCGGAGGTTGAGTGTGGATAGAGAGATTTATATTCTGAATAAGATTGTTCGGCTGATGCAAGATTCCGCTCCTGATGATTATGTCGAGGCGATTTGCGAGTTTTCATACGAAAAGTATGATGACAGCTGGGCTGTAGGTTCTAAATACTCTTTTGTGAGAGAAGGAATTTACTTTGGCGAGTTATTGGATGATCCAGATGATGAGATTTCTGGTTTGGTCCGTGAGTTGCACCAAGCAATGAAGGGAAAAAACCGCAGAGGTTGGGAAAAATTCACGGTTAAATTAATTTCATCCGGAGTGGCAAAGGTGAATTTCTTCTATAATTCAAGTAAAAACCAGGAAATAATTTTGCCATAAAATCAATGCAAAAATCTTTAAACAGGGGTGCTGGGGTTATTAAATGAAATTAAATTGGGAAAAGTTTTCTTTAGCTCTCGGATGCGCAGCCGATAGTCCTGAAATGGCTGAATTGCTCACTGAAATAAATGAGCGACCTATTTCTTCTTCTGATCCTGATGGGTATGGCGATTCGAACTTAAGGACTGATTATTGGCAGTTTTTTCATAGCGGCATGGAATTTGGGTTCCGCTGCAATACTTTGAGTTTTATTCATTTCTTCATAGAAGAACAGGATGAATTTTCCTTTTACCAGGGAGATTTGTTCGGAATGAGTAGCAAAAGTTGGGCTGAATCTTCAATTCTTGACAAGTTTGGGCTCCCGAATGATTTTGGAGGAGGTGGATACGATGCTTTACTTGGGCATGTTAAAAGATGGATAAAATATGACGTTGATGGCCATGGAGTGCGATTTGAAATCTTATCAGATGGCGGAGTTGGAAAAGTAACCCTAATAGCGTAGCGATGCCGGAAAGATCCATTGGGGAAAGTAATTCTAGCCCTATTAAAGCGGATGCTCATAATTGAATCGCAAAGTAGAGAAATGTTTTGATCGTATGCCTGGAAGGGGGGGTAATTTTTGCTTTGATGGGTTACTGAGATTTTTCTTAGCAGGCGATATAAATTGGACTTCAGCTTGGTCTTCTTGCAGTGGCCTGAATTTTGATTGGTCTGAAGCAATTGCTTATGACATATTTGGGACTGTCTACGCGGTTGATGATTCCGGTCAAGTCTATGTTTTTAGTTTAGATTCTGGCGACAAGTCTTATTTGGAAGTCGACCTTGATGGTTTTTTTAGTGCCATCGAATATGATCCAATATCGACAATTAGAAGCAACGTGTATGAAGAAGCTATACTGCGGCTGGGCAGGCTAAATTATTTTGAAAATTACGCATTGAAAGTAGAAGAGGCTTTAGGTGGCGAATTTTGTGTCGATAACATGTATATCTGTGAAAGAGTAAAGCACGCATCGATTTTGGGTGGAATAGCTCGTCAAATCAGAAACTTGCCTGTAGGAACGCGGTTGATTCCGCGAGATTGAATTTTTCAATCGTTTATCGAGTGATACGGGTTGGAGTTTATTTTAAAATTATTATTGCTGTTCTGACGCAATTTGCTTGCGGGTAATGGTATCCCCGGCAGCCGCTATTTGATCGAGACCGATCTGCGCTTCGTCGACTACAACAATTTCATCAGCAGCGACTACCCGCTCGACAAGCTTGGCGTGGATCCGCAGTGGACCCAGACCCGCATGGGCGCTGCAGGCCGGCCGGGATCTCAGCCCCTCACCGGCACCACTATGCAGGCCGGCAACAGCGCCGCGCTGCTGGCGGGCAACAACCTTACGCTACAGCCAACCGCACTATGAGACGAGTCCGGCCTGATGCGTGGTGGCGATGGCACCAGCCTGACCGTTGGCAACAACCTGTCAAGCAAGACACCAAGATCGGTACGGCAGCAGCCCGCAGAGCCGAAACTCTCAAGCAGTATGCTTCGCCCCTGACCAGTAAGAAGCCAATACCATGACCGACACCGCCGCCGTTCCCGTTCTCTCCGCCATCGAAGCCCGCGCCCTCGGCTGCCTGATCGAGAAAGAGGCGACCACGCCGGATGCGTATCCGCTCACGGTCAATGCGACGGTGGTGGCGGCCAATCAGAAGACCTCGCGCGAGCCGGTGATGACCTTGAGTCCGGGCGATGTGCAGCATGCGCTGCGGCAACTGGAGGGGCGCGGGTTGGTGCGGCAGCAGTTCTCTTCGCGCGCCGAGCGCTACGAGCATCGGCTGGCGTCGGCGCTGGACCTGACCCAGCAACAGGTGGCCCTGCTCGGCCTGCTGCTGTTGCGCGGTCCGCAGACCGCCAACGAGTTGCTGACGCGTGCCGAGCGCATGGCGCGCTTCGCCGATGCGGATGACGTCCGCCATCAGTTGGAACGGCTGGCGCAGCGGCAGTTGGCGGTGCAGTTGCCGCGTGCCAGCGGGCAGCGCGAGGACCGTTACATGCACTTGCTTGCCGGTCCGGTGGACGCGGAGGCACTGGCCGCCACGTTCAAGGCGCGGCCGACCGCCTCGGGCAACGATGAGTTGGAAGGGCGGGTGCAGGCGCTGGAGGCCGAGGTGGCGGAGCTGCGCGAGATCGTGGCGCAGTTGCAGGCGCAGCTCGCGCACGAGTGACGCTGCGTGGATGGGCTTCTAAACGAAGCCTCTGGTTAACCAAAGAACGCTCATGTAGGAGCGGCGGCAGACCCCCCGCAAAACCGCGGCAAGGCGCGTTACTACAGGTGCCCTAAACATCAAGGCACGCACCAAGCGCAGCGCCCCGCGATCGCAGGATCACTCCACCTCCACCTGCGGAATCACCGCCAGCATATCGGTGACACCGACATCGGCACCCGCCTGGCTCAGCAGGGTGGTGGCCTGGCCGCGATGGTGGGTCTGGTGGTTGAAGAAATGCAGCAGCAGGTCGCCGAAGCGCCGGCCGTGCGATTCGCCACGGGTGTTGCGATAGCGCAGCGCCACGTCGAGGTCGTCGGCACGCAGTTGCGACATCCACTCGGCGATCGTCGCATCCAGGGACTCGCGTTGCGTCCGCAGGTCCGCCAGGCAGTCGGCCTGCGGCGCATCCAGGGCGGTGGGGACCGGCGTGGCGGCGATGGCCTGCAGCGCCGGGTGCCGTGCCGGATGCTGGGCGAAGCGCTGCAGCCAGATCGTATCGGCCACCACCAAATGGTTGAGCGTGCCCAGCAGCGACCCGAAGAAGGCGCCGCGCGGCTCGGTGATCGCGGCGTCCGGCAGGGTCGCTGCCGCGGCGTAGAGACGCTGGTTCATCCATTGGCTGTAGTTGGCGAACAGCCGCAGTGTGTGCAAGGTGTCCATGCTCAGGCGTGCTCCTCGGGTGCATCCAACTCGCAATGATACAGTTCGACCTCGGCCGCCTCCGGACTCAGGCGCACCCGCCCCTGGGCGACGAAGCCCAGCGCGGCGAGCAGCCGCAGCGAGCGCGCATTGCCCGGAGCCACGATGGCGTAGACGCGCGGCAGCGCGAGCACGGTGCGCGCGTAATCCAGCACCGCGCGCGCCGCCTCGCTGGCGTAGCCCTGGCCCGCATAGGGTTGCAGCAGGGCATAGCCCAGATCAGGGCCGGGAAGGGTCGGTCGCAGCACCAGCCCCGCCACACCAAGCCAGGCGCCGTCGTCGCGACGCTCCACCGCATACAGGCCGAAGCCGTGCTCGGCGTAGCTGCGCACCGACCCATCGGCGAGATAGCGGCTGGCCTGCGTTTCGTCCCGCACGCCGCGGTCGCCGATGTGCGCCAGGAAGCCGGGGTCGTTGAGCAGGGCCAGCATCGGCGCGGCGTCGCTTTCGGGGTCCAGTCGGCGCAGTACGAGGCGCGCGGTGGCGATCACGGTGGACATGCGGCGTTCCTGCGGGTCGAGGCGTCAGCGTGGCGCCGTCGCCGTGGCTTGGCAAGGGCGCAGGCGCAGCGCGGTTCCCGGCGTAGACGCTCCGAATGCCGTGACTCCGGAAAGCACGAATGCCCCTACGCAAATGCCGTGCACCCGACATCCCGGTCACATGTAACAAACGTCTAGTTAACAGCTTCACATGGGGTGCCGGTATTCTGACGCCCATGCGACCCATCCCCCGTCTCGCCACCTTCCTGTCCCTGCTCTCCCTGGCCGGCCTCGCCGAGGCCCGTGGCGTCATCGAAAAGGTGCAGATCCAGGGCCTGAACAAGGACGAGGACGCGGCGATGATCGAGAACATCCAGGTCTCGCTGTCGCTGTACGACGCCATCGGCAAGGACCAGGGCGAGTCGCGCCTGGAGTACCTGCTGAGCCAGGCCGAACGGCAGACCAGGCAGGCGCTGGAGCCGTTCGGCTACTTCACTCCCAAGATCACCGTCGACGCGCCACGCCAGGACGACAGGCTGACCGTGGTGGTGCATGTGGACAAGGGCGAGCCGGTGCGGGTGCGCAATTTCCAGGTGGGCATCACTGGCCCGGCCGAGGACGACCGCTACCTGGGCGAGGACCTGAAGAACTTCCGGCCGCGCAAGGGCGACATCTTCGTCAGCAGCGTCTACGAGACCAGCAAGGTCACCATCACCCGGCGCCTGGCCGAGCGCGGCTACTTCGATGCCGACTTCACCCAGCGCAAGGTCGAGGTGACCCGCGCCGACCACGCCGCCGACATCGACCTGAGCTGGGACAGCGGCCGCCGCTACAACATGGGTCCGATCCGCTTCCACCAGGACTACTTCAACCAGAAGCTGTTCGATCCGCTGGTGTACTGGAAGGAAGGCAGTTACTACCACGAGGGCAAGCTCGACCGCCTGCGCGAGTCGCTGGTCAAGCTCGACTACTTCAGCGTGATCGACATCCAGCCCAAGCCGGAAGAAGCCGACGCCAACGGCGACGTGCCGGTGGACGTCAATCTCACCCGCGCCAAGCGCAGCATCTACACCGCCGGCCTCAGCTACGGCAGCGAGAGCGGCGCCGGCGTGCGCCTGGGCGTGGACCGCCGCTACGTCAACGCGCGCGGGCACAAGCTCAGCACGCAGCTGGACTACGCGCAGAAGCGCAAGAGCTTCATCACCAGCTACCGGATCCCGGCGTTCCGCTGGCTCGACGGCTGGTACACCACCTCGCTGCGCGTCTACGACGAGCAGACCGACTACATCGACCTGCGCAACGTCAAGCTCACCGGCAGCCGCAGCGGCCAGATCAACGAGCACTGGACCGCGATCGCCTCGATCAACGCGCTGCGCGAACGCTGGCGCTACGCCACCGATGAGGTGTTCGACGGTGCGCTGTACCAGACCTCGACGCTGTTCTATCCGCAGATCGAAGCCGACTACGTCGGAGTCGACGACAAGGTGTTCCCGCGCAAGGGCTTCAGCGGCAACATCAGCCTGCGCGGTGGCGCCGAGGGTGTGGGCTCGGATGCCAGCTTCGTGCAGGCGCACATGCGGGTGAACTGGTTCCACGGCATCGGCGACAACGACCGCCTGATCCTGCGCGGCGAAGCCGGCAGCACCTGGACCGACGCGCTGGTGGCGATGCCGCCGAGCCTGCGGTTCTTCGCCGGCGGCGACAACAGCATCCGCGGCTATGCGTTCCGAGAAGTCGGCCCGCGCACGCCGCGGCCGGACCGTTTCGCGCTCGGCGCCAAGCACATTCTCACCGGCAGCGCCGAGTACGAGCATTACTTCAAGGGCGGCCCGTGGGGTGGTGCGGTGTTCGTCGACAGCGGCAGCGCCTTCGACGACACGCCGGACTGGCACACCGGCGTCGGCTTCGGCCTGCGCTGGCGCTCGCCGGTCGGCCCGGTGCGGGTGGACATCGCCCATGGCTTGAACGATCCCGACTCGCAGTTCCAGCTCTATCTCAACATCGGAGCCAACCTGTGAGCGCGCCGATCGAGCCGACGTCGCCCTCCGCACCGCCGCCGCGGCGCCCGCGCTTCTATCGGCGCAAGCGCTTCTGGTGGGGCTCGGCGCTGACCATTGCCGGCCTGGTGCTGCTGGCGGCGATCGCGCTGTACTGGCTGCTGCAGACCGTGGCCGGGCGCGACGTGCTGCTGGCGCAGGTGGTGGCGCGGCTGCCGGCCGGCTCCACCCTCACCTGGGAACGCGCCGAAGGACCGCTGGCCGGGCCGCTGACCCTGCACAACCTGGATTTCCGCTACAACGAGATCCACTTCACCGCCGAGCGCGCCTACCTCGATCCGGACATCCGCCCGCTGCTCGGGCGCAAGCTGCAACTGGACGCGCTGGAACTGACCAACGCCACGCTCAACCTGGCCAAGAGCGACGAACCGTTCGAACTGCCGCGCTGGCCGCAGTCGCTGCCGCAGATCGAAGTGCCGCTGGCGCTGCAGGCCGACCGCATCGCCATCGATGGCCTGCGCATCACCCAGGCGCAGCAGCCGATGATCGACATCCGCACGCTGCGCGGCGGGGTGGAAGTGGCCAACGGCGAGTTCCGTGCCACCCAGGTGGTGGTGAACAGCGACCGCGGCGATTTCCGCGTCAATGGCGATTACCTGCCGGGCCAGGACTACAAGGCCGAGCTCACCGCCAGCGCGGTGCTGCCGGCCGCGCGCGGGCGCACCCCGGCGCGCCTGGGCCTGGTCGCGCGCGGCGACCTGGACAAGATGGAAGTGGCCATCGCCGGCAACGCACCGGCGCCGCTGCGCGCCACCCTGGTGTTCACCGGCCGCACCGATCCGGTGTGGGAATTCGCCGCCAGCAGCAAGGCACTGGATCCGTCGCTGCTGGTGCCGCCGGCCGACGATGCGCCGGCGTCCGTGCCGCTGGCCTTCGACCTGCGCGCCAAGGGCAAGGGCGGTAACGCCGATCTGCAGGGCGAACTGTCGCGCGACGGGCAGAAAATTGTTCTTGATCCCTCGCACCTGAGCCTGGACAACCAGGTGCTCACCGTCGCGCCGCTGCAGCTGCGCGCCTTCGACGGGCAACTGCGCCTGCGCGGCACCGCCGATCTGCGCGACCCGGACAACGCGCAGTTGCGCTTCGCGGTCAACGCCAGCGGCATGAGCTTCGCCACCGCGCCGGATCCGTCCACCCCGGACGCGCCGGCGGTGCCGATCAAGCTGGTCGAGGCCAACCTGGGCGTGGCCGGCACGATGAAACAGTGGGCCACCTACGGCGAAGCCACCGTCGCCCGCGGCAAGGACAGCGCCAAGTTGCAGTTGGACGTGCGCGGCGACGATCGCCAGGCGCAGCTGAAGCAGGTGCGCGCGACCATGCCCAGCGGCACGCTCGACCTGGGCGGCAAGGTGGCCTGGGTGCCGGAGTTGAACTGGGACGTGCAAGGCACGCTGGCCGGGTTCGACCCCGGCTACTTCGCACCGGGCTGGGACGGCAAGCTGTCCGGCACTTTCGCTTCGCAGGGCAAGCAGTTGCCGGCGCGGCCGGACGGCAGCGCCGCCGGCTATCAGGCCACGCTCGACATCCCGCGCTTGAACGGACGCCTGCGCAGCCGCCCGCTCGACGCCAACGCCAAACTCGCCCTGCAGGGCAGCCAGGGCGAGGGCAAGCTGCAACTGAGCCTGGGCGACAGCCGCCTGCAGGCGCAGGGCAAGGTCGGCGACCAGCTCGATGTGGACGCGCAGCTGCAACCGCTGCAACTGACCGACCTGCTGCCCGGCGGCGCCGGTAGCCTGCGCGGCAGCGTGCAGGTCAAGGGCCGCCGCGATGCCCCCGATCTCACCGCCGACCTCACCGGCAGCGGCCTGAAGTGGGACAGCTACAGCGCCGACAGTCTCAGCCTGCGCGGGCGCCTGCCCTGGCGCGGCAACGGCGGCGAACTCGCCCTGCGCGGCAGCGCGATCAATGCCGGCGTGCTGCTGCAGACGCTGAGCGTGGATGCGCGCGGCGCGGTCGAGAATCTGCAACTCGATGCCAAGACCGAGAACGACATGGGCGCGCTGGCCCTGGCCGGGCAGGTGCGACGCGATGGCGCGCGTTGGCAGGGCGCCTTGAACACGCTGCGCATCGCCCCGGCCAAGGGCGAACCGTGGCAACTGCGGCAGGCGGCCAACTTCAGCGTGGCCGGCAGCGCCTTCAGCCTGTCCGAGAGCTGCCTGGCCCCGGGCAGCGGCGGCGCCTTGTGCGTGTCCGCCGATTGGCCGAAGCAGGGCCTGACCCTGCGCGGCGACGCCCTGCCGCTGGCGCTGGTGCAGCCATGGCTGCCGCCCAGCAACGGCCGCAAAATGTACCTGCGTGGCGACCTGTCCATCGACGGCAGCTTCAAGCCGGCCGGCAACGCCTGGCAGGGTTCGCTGCGCCTGGCCTCGCGCGAAGGCGGGCTGCGCCTGGGCGACAACGCCCGCGGCGAACTGCTGCGCTACGACCAGTTCAGTTTCGTCACCGACTTCAGCGCCCAGCACATCCACTCCAAGCTCGGCATCGGCTTCCAGGGCGACGGCTTCGTCGACGCCACCGTCGACACCGGCTGGGACGCGTACGCGCCGTTGACCGGCGAGATCTACATGAACATGGCGCGGCTGTACTGGCTGGAGCTGTTCTCGCCGGATCTGGTCCGGCCCAAGGGCCTGATCGAAGGCCACGTCAGCCTGCGCGGCACCCGCTCGCAGCCGGCGATGGGCGGCGACGCCACGCTCAGCAACTTCACCGGCGAACTGCCGGCGCTGGGCCTGACCCTGAGCGAGGGCAAGGGCCGCTTCGATGCGCAGCCGGACGGCTCGGCGCGCATCGTCGCCTCGGTGAAGTCCGGCGAGGGCACGCTCAACGTCGACGGCGGGCTGTCCTGGTACGGCGACCGCACGCCGCTGCAGTTGAACATCCGCGGTACCAACGTGCTGGTCTCCAACACCGCCGAACTGCGCGCGGTGGCCAACCCCGACCTGCAGTTCGGCATCGCCAACAAGACCATGATGCTGAGCGGCCAGGTCACCGTGCCCTCGGCCGACATCGACCTGGAGCGGCTGGACCGCGGCACCTCGCTGTCCGAGGACGTGGTGGTGCTCGACCCGGCCGACCCCGAGGCCACGCCGACCTCGCCGCTGGAAATGGACCTGCGCGTGACCCTGGGCGACCAGGTCAAGATGGCCGGCTTCGGCCTCAAGGGTGCGCTGACCGGCGCCATGCAGGTGCGCTCGCGGCCGGGCCGCGAAACCACCGCCACCGGCGGGCTGGACGTCAGCGGCAAGTACAAGGCGTATGGGCAGGACCTGACCATCACCCGCGGCCAGCTCACCTGGAGCAACAACATCGTCTCCGACCCGCGCATCAACATCCGCGCGCAGCGCCAAGTCGGCGACGTCACCGCCGGCATCGACGTCACCGGCCGCGCCACCGCCCCGCATGCGGACGTGTGGTCGGACCCGTCGATGTCGCAATCGGAGGCGATGTCCTACCTGGTGCTGGGCCGCAGCCTCAGCAACACTAGCAGCGCCGAAGCCGACCAGGTCACCGCCGCAGCCAGCGCCCTGTCGGCCGGCAGCGGCCTGCTCGCCTCGCAACTCGGCGCCAGGCTCGGTTTCGACGACGCCGGCGTCAGCCAGTCGCGCACCCTCGGCGGCTCGGTGGTGGGCTTCGGCAAGTACCTCTCGCCGAAACTCTACGTTAGTTACGGCGTGTCGCTGATCGGCAGCGGCTCGGTCTTGACGCTGAAATATTTGCTGGGCCGCGGCTTCGACGCCGAGGTGGAATCGAGCACGGTGGAGAACCGTGGGTCGGTGAATTGGCGGAAAGAAAAATAGAGCCACCTCCTGCAACGGATCTATCGAGTTCTCATGAACCCCCAAAGCCGCGCACACAGGATTTTGCGCCCACTAGAAAATTTCGTTACATCGAGGGAAGCTTGCTCTATCCCCGAAGAGTTCAGAGACGTGTCGCTTGGTGAATTTATTGGGCTCTATAGAAATCGAGCCGAGCATGTTGGAGACGTCGCGTTCTTCTCCGAGGGGATGGCGTGGAGGGAAAGTACGGAAGTGCTTCAAGTCAAATATGGCGAAATTCTCTACCATTCACTTCCTAATGAGAAAAAGAGCCTAAGTTTGCTCGTTCGACTTTCCTCGGGTAGAGAGGTGCTGATGCCTGTTACAGGCGTCAAGGACGGTAAATTCTTTGACGCGCTAGCGGTCACTAGATTTCTGTATAGGGTCGTTGAAGATCTTCAAAGAAGAAGATGATCCTCAAACGGTGACGCATGCATCGTGTGCTCACTGCAACGGCTTCGGTAGCGTTTCGATGAGAAGGCGTTGTCGCGTGCTCCCAGGATGCGAATAAGGCTGGCTGGTACAAGCCGGGTGCTAAGGTCGAGCCCTGTCTTGTTCCTGAACCGTTCCATGCCCATTACTGCCAAACTTGCTGCCTCTCTCAGCCCTAAGTCTGATAGATGCAAGAAGCTCGATGTTGTATCAAATTACCTTGGAAAGGTTGGGGATAAGAGTGGAGTAATGATCACTCCTTTATCGCTTGCGAAGAACACGTTGGCTAGCGCAGAGTCTAATGTAAACATCAAAATTGATCTAAAGCAGATGCGAGTTTTTCGTCGGCGTACTTGCGTGCAAATCCGGGAAAATCTGCCGGTGATATTGGCGCGAGAGGTTCGGCGGCACTGGCTCATGAGGGGCGCCACGAGCTCGACTATCAGAGAGTTGGGTGCCCGAACTCTAGAGCGACGGAATATAGGACTGAAATGAATAAGTATCAGACTCAGGCCGCTGTCGGGCAGGGTTTAGGCATGAATCTCGGGGTTTCTACTCCGCAAGAAGTTGCCGCTGGTACTGATGCTTCAACCGATACATGGTGTCAAGGAAATCCTGCATGCAACTGAATCGACTCCTTGCTGTTGCTTTCAGTCTTGCTGTCCAGATTGAATTGCCACCAATCGCGATGGCAACTGAACTGCGGCCTATGTCTGGACATTCCGGCGTCGCCATTTCTTCAATTTGCGAGTTGACACAGAGAGGGAAGGAGGCCAGCGGAGCGCAAGTACGAGTCCGAGCGATTTTTACCAGTGATCTGCTAGAGCGAAGCGTAATCACTGATCCGAAATGCCCCTCAGTGGTTGTCATCCCATTTGACGCTGAAGAGTCAAAATTGGATGTGGAGAGTATACGGCGTTTCGATGTTGCTGTGGCAGGAAAACTTTCAGACCGTGCGATTAGAGTTTTCTCAGTGGATGTTTCAGGGATATATGTTTGGCGTGGCGGCGAGAAGCCAGCCGGCTCGATCTACATCGAGAAGGTGTGGTGCTTTAAGAGGCGAAATGCCGACTAAAGAACTTGTTGGATGATTTCGGCACGGTCACGACAAGGCCCGCGTCGCTGCGGGCCTTGTTGTTTTTTGGGTTGTCTTGTGTGGCTACTGATGCGCAGCGATGATCGAATCCAGCACCTGAAAAATCGCTCGCTGCTTGGCTTTGGGCAACGCTTAGGAGAACAGGTAAGGAGAACAGGGGTCATAGTGCATTTTCTTGCGGAGTAATGGGGTCGGGTTCATTTATTAATAGCAGGAATTTGTGTATAGGGGCTTAGGAAGTGAGCTGACCCTGCGCTATTTTTTGTCTCAAGCATTCTGGATCTTTCTTGGTAAAGATCACACCCACTGATGAATGGATCGGCGTCTTGGTTGCTGCGATCGCATTGGCCGGCTAAGGTCGCGGTCATGTTCTTTGCCTCGACCTCTGCATGCCCTTGCCCAACTGCCTTGCCGCATCTCTCACTCTAAGCCTAGCCCTCACCACCACTGCCCACGCCGACGAAGGCATGTGGATGCCGTCGCAGATGCCGGAGCTGGCCAAGCCGCTGCACGAGGCTGGCTTCCAGGGCGATCCACAGACGTTGGCGGAGGTGACCCAGCCACCATTGAGTGCGGTGGTGAAGGTCGGGGGCGGTACCGGGGCGTTCGTGTCCGCGGACGGGTTGCTGTTGACCAATCACCACGTCGCCTACGGGGTGATCCAGTACAACACTTCGGCCAAGGAGAACCTGATCGAGAATGGGTTCATCGCGCGGGATCGCGCCGACGAGCGCGCGGCCAATCCGGATTTCCGGGTGCTGGTGACGGTGGGCTTCGACAAGGTCACCGATCAGGTGCTGGGGCCGGCCAAGGGCAAGACCGGGCGCGCCTACTACGATGCGGTGGATGCGGCGAGCAAGCGGATCGTCGCCGACTGCGAGCGCGAGGCTGGGGTGCGCTGCAGCGTGGCCAACATGTATTACGGCACCGATTTCTACCGGATCCGTCAACTGGAACTGCGCGACGTGCGCCTGGTGTATGCGCCGCCGCGGGCGATCGGCAACTACGGCGATGAGATCGATAATTTCATGTGGCCGCGGCACAGCGGCGATTTCACCTTGCTCCGCGCCTACGTGGGCAAGGACGGCAAGCCGGCGGACTATAGCGTCGACAACGTGCCCTACCAGCCACCGGCGCATCTGCAGATCGCCACCGATGGGCCGAAGGCCGGGGATTTCGCGATGCTGGCTGGTTACCCCGGCATCACTTACCGGCATCGCACTGCGGCCGAGTTCGCCGAGCAGGTGGAGGCGACGCTGCCGCAGCGGGTGGCAGTGCTGGACCAGTTGATCGAGGTGATCGAGGCGGCGGGCAAGGCCGATGCGGAGGCGCGCACGCGCTATGCGTCGCAGCTGCAGTCGCTGAAGAACAACCGCAAGCGGGCCGCCGGCGAACTGGAAGGGCTGCAGCGCAGCGATGCGGTGCGGCTGCGCGCGGAGGACGAGCGCGGCATGCTTGCGGCGACCCACGGTAGCGATGCGCGCGATATCGCGGCATTGCAGAAGATACTTGGCCAGGCGTCGGCGTTGCGCGAGCGCGATCTGCTGTTGGGCTTGATCGCCACGCAGACTCAGGCACTGCGTTCGGCGCTGACCCTGGAGCGGCTGCGGCTGGAGGCGGTCAAGCCGGACGATCGGCGCGAGAGCGGCTACCAGCAGCGCGACCTGGCGCTGATCGAGGGCATGCTCAAGCAGGTGCAACGGCGCTATTCGCCGGCCGTGGAGAAGGCGCTGCTGACCACGCTGCTGACGCGCTACCAGCAGTTGCCGGATGCGCAGCGGGTGCCGGAGTTCGATGCGGCGTTCGGGCGGACCCCGGCGCAATTGCAGGCGGCGCTGGACAAGGCTTATGCCGGCACGGCGCTGGGCACCGAGGCCGAGCGGCTGTCGCGCTTCGCCGCTGCGCGCGAAGGCAAGGCGCCTGCGGCCGATCCGTTGCTGGCGCTGGCTGCCGCGTTGGTGCCGGCGCAGCTGCGGCTGGACGACGAGCGCAAGGCGCGCGAGGGCGAGCAATTGCGGTTGCGCCCGGCTTATATGCGTGCGCTGTTCGCCTGGCGCAAGCAGCAGGGTCGTGCGGTGTATCCGGACGCCAACAGCACGCTGCGGATCAGCTATGGCCGCGTCGAGCCGCTGGCACCGCGCGATGCGGTCAGCTTCGCGCCGCTGACCACGGTGGCCGGCATCGTCGAGAAGAACACCGGCAAGGAACCGTTCGATGCGCCCAAGCCGCTGTTGGCGGCGATCGCCAGGGGCGATTTCGGCAGCACGGCCGATCCGCAGTCGAAGACGCAGCCGGTGAACTTCCTGACCAACCTGGACACCACCGGCGGCAACTCCGGCTCGCCGGTGCTCAATGCGCGCGGCGAGCTGATCGGGCTGAACTTCGACAGCAATTGGGAGGCGGTCAGCGCCAGCTGGTGGTACGACCCGCGCTACAAGCGCGCGATCCATGTGGACATGCGCTATCTGCGCTGGTTGATGGCCAAGGTGTATCCGGCGCCGCAACTGCTGAAGGAGTTGAACGTTCCGCAGGAGTGAGTGGAGCAGGTTGGGGAGGCGGGCGTCGTTTGGCGTTGCTTCGAGCAGAATAGGGCAGGGCATGTGATGTGCCCTGTACCCTGATGCGGATGCGGCATGGTCTGATCGCCGTCGCAGCGACGAACATGCTTTGTACCCGCGCTGATGCATCGATACAGGACCGCCACCGCTCACCGCGATGCGCTGCCGCGATCGGGGGACCAGGACAATGATCCTGGTCCTGGAGACTCCATGCGTCGGGACTGAAGTCCCTCCCACAAGCTGCAGCATGCGCTGCGGTCGGCGAGATGGCGTGTTCGATTGAGACCGTGGAGATGCGGATGCACCGGTGGTGGCTCACGACCCGACCGCGTTGCAGGGCTTAGACTGACCGCATGGAGTTGCTTGTCGCCAAGCCCTTGCCGCGTGCTTTCTATGCGCGCGATGCCCGCGTGGTGGCGCCGGAGCTGTTGAACAAGCTGCTTGTCACAGCCGACGGTCGCTGCGGGCGCATTGTCGAGGTGGAGGCCTACTGTGGTGCCGAGGATCCGGCGGCGCACTCGTTCCGCGGCATGACGCCGCGCACGCGGGTGATGTTCGGCCCGCCTGGACATCTGTACGTGTACTTCATCTACGGCATGCACTGGGCGCTCAATGCGGTGTGTGGCGGTGCGCCGGGGCATGCGGTGCTGATCCGCGCCTTGGCGCCGGTGGCCGGGATCGAGGCGATGCAGTCGGCACGCGGTGCGGCGCGCGCCGCCGATCTCACCCGTGGGCCGGGGCGCCTGGCCAAGGCGCTGGGTGTGACGGGCGCGGACAACGGGCTGGACCTGATCACGCGGCAGTCGCGCCTCTGGCTGGGACAGGACGGGACGCCGCCGCCTGTTGCGCCAGTCGTCACCACACGGATCGGCATCAGCAAGGCGATGGACGCGCCGTGGCGCTGGCATGTGCCCGACGAGCCGAACGTGTCGCGCTTCGTGATAAGTCGGGCGAAGCGCCGCGGGTAGCGTGGCGCTTGTAGGCATCGTCGCACTACACGCTGCAAGAGGGTCGGCGCCTCGCCCGCCGTCACGAGTGAAAGGCCGCAATGCGGTGGTGACGGAAGGCGCTTTGGCCCGGAGACGAACGCATTCCCTCAGGGACCTTCGCTTCGTTCGTCGCGGCTGACGCCGTTCCTACGCTGGGAAACCTGCGTCACCACCGCCACAAACGGGCGAATGGCTGAGGATATGCCGACAAGGCGCACCTAGGCGCTCGCGGCGCTCGCATCCAGCTGCGCGATGGCATCGGCCACGACCGTGGCGAACGGTGCGTCCACGTCCACCGAGATCACGTCTGCCTCGTCCAGCGGCAGTTCCAGCGTGTCGAGCTGGCTTTGCAGCAGGGCTGGTGGCATGAAGTGGCCGTGGCGCGCGGCCAGGCGTTCGGCGATGACATGCGCGGCCGCGTGCAGGAACACGAAACGCATCGGCACCCCGGTGTCCCGTAGCTGCTGCCGGTGCGCTTTGCGCAGGCCGGAGAAGGCCAGCACGACGCTCTGCCCGGCATCGACCGATGCGCGCAGGCGCTGCGCCAGCGCCGCGACCCAGGGCGCGCGCTGCGCGTCGCTGAGCGGGATGCCATGCGCCATCTGCGCCTTGGCGGCGGCGCTGTGGAAGTCGTCGGCGTCCAGGAAGGTGAGTCCGTAGTGGGCCGCCAGTGCCTGGGCAACGCTGGTCTTGCCGCTGCCGGACACGCCCATCACGACGATAGCTTCGGCGCGTTGCGGCGGGGATGAGGGGATGTGAGTCACGCGCTGCGGTCCCGTGGGGTCGCCCGCATGATGCCAGCGTGGGCGTTGTGTGGACGTCAGCGCTTCTGTACCGGGTCTTGCGCTGTTGTTGAGATGTGCGCCGTGGCAACTGGGTTCTGTGTGGATCCTGGCGTCGGGGCTGAAGCCCCTCCCACAGGGACTCCAGCCAGCACTCCTGGTTCCGCACCCCGTGCTTGCCTCTTCCCGCGAGGTGTTTACATCGTCACGTTCGCCGTCTCGACCAGATCGTCCCACTGCAGTCGCGTGCCGGACGCATCGTCGCTGTGTTGCAAGGTGCGGCGAACGGCGCGACGCATGGCGCGGCTGATCCAGTTGTGCAGGTCGCGGCCGGAGTGGCCTTCGCTGCGCTCGGCGACCCAGGCCGCCGCAGCGTCGGCGTCGAGGTCCAGCGGCTTGCCGCGCAGCAGGCGCGAGACGATGGCGACGCGCGCTGCGTGATCGGGGAGGGCGATGACGATCTGTCGATCCAGCCGCGACAGCAATGCCGGGTCGATCGCCGCGGCATGGTTGCTGGCGGCCAGCAGGAACACCTGGCCCGCGTGGCTGGCGACGCCGTCCAGTTCCTGCAGCAGTTGGCCGACGATCTCGCGGGTGTACGCGTCGTCGCCGTCGGCACCGCGTGCCGGCGCGACGATGTCCAGTTCGTCGACGAACACGATGCACGGCGCCTGCGCCCGCGCGCGCTCGAACGCCGCCTGCACGCGCTGGCCGGACTGGCCTAGGTAGCCGGCCTTGAGGTCGGCGCTGCTCAGCGCGATGAAGGCCAGCCCGGACTGGCTGGCCAGGATCCGTGCGACCTGGGTCTTGCCGGTGCCCGGCGGGCCGACCATCAGGATCCCGCGCGGGACCGGCACGCCGAGCGTGGCCAGGGTCTCGGCATTGCGCAGTTCCTTGCCCAGGCCGACGAACTCCTCGACGGTGGCCGCCGGCAGCACGATGTCGTCCCAGCCGAGCGTGGCGACGGCAGTGGAGCCTTTGCCGCGCAGCGCGCGCAGGTGCGCGAGCAGGGTGGCGTTGTCCAGCGTGCCGTCCACACACTCGGCGGCGACCCGCGCGACCAGCGTGTGCAGGTCGCGACCGGACAGGCCGGTGCTGTCGGCGATCGCCTGCGCGTCCGGCTCCAGCGCGAAACCGGCCCGTCGCAGTTCGGCGCCGAGAATGCGCGCGCGCGCCGCGGCGTCGGGCAGGCCGATGGCGATGCTGGCGGTGAAGCGCGACAGGATCGCATCGTCCAGCAGCGCCGGGCGGTTGGTCGCGCCGATCACCAGCACCTGGCCGTGCGCGGCATGGAAGCCGTCCCATTCGGCGAGAAAGGTCTGCACCAGTTCCGCACCAAAGCTGTCGCTGTCGGCGCCGCCGCGGCGCGCGAACACGCTCTCGCATTCGTCGATGAACAGGATCGCCGGCGCGCGCTCGCGGCATCGTTGCCAGATCGCCTGCACCTTGGGGCCGGTGTGGCCGACGTGCGCGGCCTTCAGGTCGGCCACGCCCAGCGCCTCGAAATGGCAGCCGGCGTGGCGCGCGAGCTTGCGCGCGATCAGGGTCTTGCCGGTGCCCGGCGGCCCGTGCAGGAGCATGCCCTTGGGTGCCGGCTGGCGCCCGGACACGAACAGGTCCACCAGCTTCAGGATCTGGTCGAGCGTGGCGTCGGGCAGGGCGACGTCGGCCCAGTGCCGTTGCACCGCATCCAGGCTCTGCAGCCGTTGCTGCAGCGCGCGTTGCTGGCCGCGCGCGACCTCCCAGGCCTGCACGTGGTCGTGCAGCGCGGCGATCGGTGCGACATCGACGGCGGCGTCTTCGGCCAGTGCCAGCGCCAGCGATTGCAGCGACGGCGGAGCGTCGGCGGCCAGATCGGCGTCGAGGAGGATCAGGGCCGCTGCATGGCGGGCATCGGGCAGCACGATCAGCGCCTGCAGGCGCGGGTCCTCGCTGCCGTCGTGCAAGGCCAGCAGCCGCGCACCGGACAGGTCGCCCTGTGTGGCAGGAATGGACCAGCGCCCGTGCAGGGCGCGCTGCGGCCATGGCGCGCGGGTCACCGGATAGGTCGACCCTGGATCGTGCTGCCCGGCATCGGCCACCTGCACCAGCGCCAGCGGCAGGCGTGCGAACGCCTGCAGTGCGCGCCTTTCGGCATGGCTGTGGTGCCACGCCAGCAATTGCGCACCGGCGACGACCAGCAGACCGTACGCCAGCAACGAGGGCAGCAGGCTTTGCAGCAGCAGGCCGCCATCGCCGTGCAGGCCGACCTGGCGCCACCAGACGAGGAAGCTGCGCGTCTCGCCCAGCCAGTGTGCGCTGGTCCACGGCAGCACCAGCACCAGCATGCCGATCAAGGCCGCGCGCCAGCGCCAATCCGGCAGCAGCGGCCGCAGCAGCAGCGCCGGTCCCCAGGCGCGGCGGCGCTCGCGCCGTACCGCCGCCCGCGCCGCACTCCTGGCGTGCGCAGCGAACCGGCGCCGGATCGCGGCCACCGCCTGCTCCACCGCCGGCAGATGCCGCTCGATATCCGCATCGGCCTGCGCCTGGCGCGACTGCGCCTGCTGCACCTGCGCAAGCAGACGCTGCGTCTGCTGTTGCAGCGACGGCGGGGGCGTCGGCACGGCGGCCGGGATGCCGGACATCAGCGGGGGCAGGCGCAGGTGGTCACCGCGCGCATCTTAGCCCGAGCGCCGGTGGGGCTGCTGTGGCTGGTTGCAGGTTGGATTGCCCTTGCTGGTGCGGTTGCTTTGGTTGTTGCCTTTGCCTTATCGGGTTCCCTTCCGAAGCGGCGGCCAGCGTGGGGAAAAACCCCGAAGGGGCGGCGCACATGGATGTGCGCCGTCCGCGGCAGGGGCAGGATGCCCCTTCCGCGGATCCCCGGGCTGGACGCGGACCCGGAGCGCGTTAGCGCGGAGGGCGCGAGGCAGGGTGTGCTTTCTTTTGGTTACTTTTCTTTGCACAAGCAAAGAAAAGTAACTCGCCGCAAGGCGAAAGCTCTGCCTTGCCGTGGCTGCAGCGCTAAAAGTGCCCTACAAATCAACAGCAGAAGCAGAAGCAGAAGCAGAAGCAGAGCCAGCGGCATGCCTGCGTCTGCCGCGGACATTGGATGCCGCACCGCTACCGAGCGGTGATTCTGCTTAACTGGGCTGCGTGCAAAGGGGGCGCAGGAAAAGAGGCGAGAAGCGCCGTGCTCGCCGTTGGGGGGAGCGCTTGCGTGTAGGCGCAGCCGCCTCACCTGCCTCGCGGCGCCCAACCCGGTGCACACGCAGCCCAAGCGAGACGCAGCGAGCCGAACTCCCGGCTACGCGGAAACGCATCGCACCCTCTAGACTGCACGCATCGTCATGGGGGCTAGCCTTTGGTTTCCAGTTGGATCCTGCTGCTGGTGTCGGTCGGCTATGCGGCGCTGCTGTTTGCGGTGGCGTGGTGGGGCGATCGCCGTCCGCTGTACCCGGAGCGGCCGTGGCTGCGGCCGGCGGTGTACAGCCTGGCGCTGGCTGTGTACTGCTCGTCGTGGACGTTCTACGGCGCGGTCGGCAGCGCGGTGCGCAACGGCGCCGGCTACCTGCCGATCTACCTAGGCCCGCTGCTGATGCTGCTGTTCGGCTGGCGCATCGTCGAGCGCCTGGCGCTGATCGCGCGTAGCGAGAACACCGTGTCCATTGCCGATTTCATTTCCTCGCGCTACGGCCGCTCGCGGCGCCTGGCCGCGCTGGTGGCGGTGATCGCGCTGGTCGGCGTGGTGCCGTACCTGGCGCTGCAGTACAAGGCGGTGGCGATGAGCCTGCAGGTGCTCAGCGGCCAGTCCAGCGCCGGTGCGCCGTTCTACGCCGACCCGGCGTTGTACGTGGCCTTGGGGATGGCGTTGTTCGCCACCCTGTTCGGCACCCGCCAGGTCGACGCCACCGAGCATCATCACGGCATGATGCTGGCGATCGCGCTGGAGTCGGTGGTGAAGCTGCTGGCGATGGTGGCGGTGGGCGTGTTCGCCTACGTGTGGCTGTCCGTGCGCGACGGCGGCCAGGTGATGGCGTCGGCACGCACGCTGTTCCAGAACACCCCGCCGGTGGGCTTCATCTCGCAGACCCTGCTCAGCTTCCTGGCGCTGGTGTGCCTGCCACGGCAGTTCCACGTGGCGGTAGTGGAGTGCAGCGACGTCGGCGACATCCGCAAGGCGCGCTGGCTGTTCGGTCTGTACCTGGTGCTGATCTCGGCGATGGTGGTGCCGATCGCCGCCGCCGGCATCGCGCTGTTCGGCGGCGGCGACGTGGCCGACGACAGCATCGTGCTGGCGCTGCCGTTGGCCGAAAGCCGCACCGCGCTGGCGCTGGTCGCCTACGTGGGCGGGTTCTCCGCCGCCACCGGCATGGTCATCGTCTCCAGCATCGCGCTGGCGACGATGATCAGCAACGACCTGGTGATGCCGGTGCTGCTGCGCCGCCGCGGGCACCAGGCGGCCGGTGCCGACGTGGCCTCCAAGGTGCTGTGGATCCGCCGCCTGGCGATCCTGCTGCTGGCGCTGATCGCCTACGGCTATTACCGCAGCAGCAGCAACGACAGCACGCTGGCGTCCTACGGCCTGATGGCCTTCGCCGCGGTGGCGCAGTTCGCACCGGGCGTGATCGGCGGGCTGTACTGGCGCGGCGCCAGCCGCAAGGGCGTGGAGACCGGCATGGTGCTGGGCTTCGCCACCTGGATCTACACGCTGCTGCTGCCGGCACTGACCCAGGCCGGCTGGCTGGCGCCGGCGTGGCTGCTGGACGGGCCGTTCGGCATCTCCTGGCTGCGCCCGCAGCAGTTGTTCGGCATGAGCGGCTGGGACCCGCTGGCGCACGGCACGTTCTGGTCGCTGCTGGTCAACGTCGGCACGATGATGCTGGTGTCGGCGCGCTGGCGCCCGGGCCTGGACGAGCGCCTGCGTGCGGCACCGTTCCTGGAGCCGTACTCGCAGCGCCCGGCGGTGGCCGGCGACTGGCTCGGGCAGGTGCGCGTGGTGGACCTGCAGGCGCTGGCCGAGCGCATGGTCGGCGAGCGCCATGCCCGCCGCGCCTTCGCCGAACAGGCGCAACTGCTCGGCCGCGAGCCGCAGCCCACTGCGGTGGCCGACCGCGTCTGGGTGCAGTTCACCGAACGCCTGCTTGCCGCCTCGATCGGCGCGGCCTCCGCGCGCCTGGTGCTGACCAGCCTGCTGCGCGGCTCGGGCATGGACCTGGGCGAGGTGGTGGCGGTGCTCGACGAGGCCGGGCAGGAGCTGCGCTTCAACCGCGAGATCCTGTCCACCACGCTGGAGAACATCAGCGCCGGGGTCAGCGTGGTGGATCCGGCGATGCGCCTGACCGCATGGAACCGCCGCTACCAGCAGATGTTCGGCTATCCCGACGGCATGCTCTACGTCGGCCGGCCGGTCGCCGACCTGATCCGCTACAACGCCGAGCGCGGCGAACTCGGCGGCGGCCAGGTGGAGGATCAGATCGCCCGCCGCATCGCGCACATGCGCGCCGGCACCCCGCACGTGTTCGAACGCACCCGCAGCGACGGCAAGGTGATCGAGATGCGCGGCCAGCCGCTGCCCGGCGGCGGCTACGTCACCAGCTACAACGACATCACCGACTACAAGCGCGCCGAGCAGGCGCTGCTCGAAGCCAACGAGACCCTGGAGCAGCGCGTGGCCGATCGCTCGCGCGAGGCCGAGCTGGCGCAGCAGTCCAAGACCCGCTTCCTGGCCGCGATCAGCCACGACGTGCTGCAGCCGCTCAACGCCGCGCGCCTGTTCGCCTCGGCCCTGCGCGATGCGCACCAGAACGAGGAGCAGCGGCATCTGGCCGAGCGCGTGGATGCCTCGCTGCGCGCGGCCGAGGAACTGCTCGACGGCCTGCTCGACGTGTCGCGGCTGGATGCCGGCGGCCTGCGCCCGACCATCGAGGACGTCGATGCCGGCCTGCTGCTGCGCGAACTGGCTGCGCAGTACAGCCCGATCGCCGCCGGCCGCGGCCTGCGCCTGCACGTGTACGCGCGCCCGCTGTGGGTGCGCAGCGATCGCCGCCTGCTGCGCCGCGTGCTGCAGAACTTCCTCGCCAACGCGCTGCGCTACACCCGCCAGGGCCGCATCGTGCTGGGCATGCGCCGCCGCGGCGCGGCGCTGGAACTGCAGGTCTGGGACACCGGCCCCGGCATCCCGCCGCACCACATGCAGCAGATCTTCGACGAGTTCCAGCGCTACCAGCAGCCGTTCGACTGGGGCGAGCAGGGGCTGGGCCTGGGCCTGTCGATCTGCCAGCGCATCTCGCGCCTGCTCGGCCACGACCTGGATGCGCGCAGCCGCGTCGGCCACGGCAGCATGTTCTCCATCACCGTGCCGCGGGCGGCGCCACCGCCGCAGGCGCTGCAACGCGCGCCACGCGCAGCGGCCGCGGCCGATTCGCTGGCCGGGCTGCGCGTGCTGTGCGTGGACAACGATCAGGAAATCCTCGACGGCATGCGCGCGCTGCTCGGCCGTTGGCAGGTGGAGGTGATCTGCGCCAGCACCGTCGACGAGGCGCTGGCGCAGGCCGCGTGCGCGCCGCAGGTGATGCTGGTCGATTACCACCTGCACGACCGGCTCGACGGCCTGGAGACCCTGGATGCGCTGCGCGCGGCGATGCCCGGACCGGTGGCCGGCGCGCTGCTCACCGCCGACGGCCGCGACGAACTGAAGCTGCAGGCCCGCGAGCGCGGCTACCGGTTGCTGACCAAGCCGGTCAAGCCGGCCTCGCTGCGCGCCTTCCTCACCGCCTACCACGATCCGATCTAGGAGCGGTCGCGCGCCTTCGTAACGGCAATGTATGGGTTGTGTGGCAGCCGTCGGCGCGACCGGCGTGGCGCACGGCGCGGGCGGGCGGCTAAGGTGGAGGACCAACCACGACTCGCCTGCGCATGACCTCCCTGGACGACACCGCGATCCCCCCGCTCCCGGACCTGCTGGCGGCGCTGGAGGCCGGCCAGGCGCAGACCCTCGAACGCGGTGCCCGCGCCTACCTGCGGCAGCGCCCCGACGATGTCCTGGCCAGCAGTCTGCTGGCGATGAGCCTGCAGATGCAGGGCCAGCCGGCGCCGGCCGCCGCGGTGTACCGCGGGCTGGCCGAGCGCGAGCCGCACGAGGTCGCGCACTGGAACAACCTGGGCACGGCGCTCCGCGAGGCCGGCGAACCCGGCCCGGCCGGCGAGGCCTATCTGCGCGCCCGCGCGCTGGCGCCGGACGATCCGCTGCCGCACCACAACCTCGGCCTGCTGGCGATGGACGCCGGCGATTACGCCGCGGCCCGCGAACACCTGCTCGATGCCCACGCGCTGGCGCCGCAGGCGCCGCCGCTGTGCGTGCACGCGGCGATGGCCTGCCATGAGTGCGGCGACTTCCAGCGCGTGCAGGCGCTGATCGCCGACTGGCAGCAGTGGCCGCCGCTGGATCCGGACACCACCGTGGAACTGGCCTGGCTGCTGTCGCAGGGCGGCGAGACCGACACCGCCTGCGGCCTGCTGCGCGCCTGCGCCGAGGGGCCGATGGCGCAGCCGGCGCGGGCCTGGTCGCGGCTGGTGCTGGTGCTCGAGCGCGCCAACCGCCTGCCGCAGGCGCGCGAGGCCGCCGCGCAGCTGCCGCCGCCGGAGCGCATCGACGACCCGGACGTGCGCCAGGACGCCAGCAATGCGCTGGCGGTGCTGGCCATGCGCGAGGGCCACTGGCAGCAGGCGCATGCGCTGCTGCGCGGGCTGTTGGCCGATGGCAGTGCGGTCGACCGGCGCAAACAGAGCAACCTGTTCTTCGCCCTGGCGCGGGTCTGCGATCGCCTCGGCCTTCACGACGAAGCGCTGCATGCCTGCGCGCAGGGCCATGCCGGCCAGGTCGAGGGCCTGGCCGCGCTGGTGCCGGAGCTGGCGGCGGCGGACGCACCGCCATTGCCGGTCGCGCAGGCCCGCTGGGATCCGGCACGCCATGCCGCGGCGCGGCCGGTGACCGCGCCGGCCATGGCCGACTCGCCGATCTTCGTGGTCGGCTTCCCGCGCTCGGGTACCACCTTGCTGGAACAGATGCTCGACGCCCACCCGCAGTTGATGGCGATGGACGAGCGGCCGTTCCTGCAGGGACTGGCCGACCGCCTGGAGGCGCGCGGCGTGGCCTGGCCGGACGGACTGGGCGAGCTCGACGATGCCGCCTGTGACGCGCTGCGCGCCGAGTACTGGCAGGCGGTGCGCGGGGTGGTGCAGCTGCAGCCGGGCCAGCGCCTGGTCGACAAGAACCCGTTGAACCTGCTGCGCCTGCCGCTGATCCGGCGCCTGTTCCCGGAGGCGCCGGTGATCCTGGCGCTGCGCCATCCCTGCGACGTGCTGCTGAGCTGTTACATGCAGGCGTTCCGCTCGCCGGCCTTCGCCCTGCTGTGTGCCAGCCTGCCGCGGCTGGCGCGCGGCTATGCCGACGCGATGGAGTTCTGGCTCTACCACGCCGCCTTGCTGCAGCCGCGCGCGCTGGAGCTGCGTTACGAGGACCTGGTGGCCGATCCGCAGGCGCAGGTGGCGCGTCTGGGGCAGTTCCTGCAGCTGCAGCAGCCGGAGCGGCTGCTGGACTTCCAGCGCCACGCGCGCGCCAAGGGCTTCATCAGCACGCCGAGCTACGCGCAGGTGGTGGAGGGCATCAACCGCAAGGCCCTGGACCGCTGGCACGCCTATCGCGACGCCTTCGCGCCGGTACTGCCGGTGCTGCAGCCGTTCCTGCGACGCTGGGACTACCGCGTCGACTGAGCGTTGCGTGTTGTCTGAACCGTTCCCGTCTGCCGGTTGAACAGCAACAACGCAGCGTGCGCTGTACCGCGCTTGAAGCGGTGTTTTTGTCAGGGGATGGCGCACGTTGGCACACCGAAACAACACCCTTCTTATAAAAAACTAACAAGTGCCTGACGGTCCTGTAATGGACCGCTGGCCCGAGGCATCCATTTCACCCGCCGCGCGTTTCCGCGCCCGGGATGGTTCGCGCCTGCGTGCAGCCGGCGCTTGTCGCACATCACATGAGGTCTTCCCGATGTCCGTAGCAAAGAACAGACTCGCTCACGCCGTTTGCCTGGCCATGGCGACGCTTCCCGCCACGCTCTATGCGCAGAGCGCCACACCGGCGGCGTCCGCGTCCGGCGACGCGCCGGTGACACTGGACAAGCTCACCGTCACCGGTTCGCTGGTGCGCCGCGTGGATGTGGAGACCGCCAGCCCGGTCGCCGTGGTCGATCGCCAGCAGATCCAGCAGAGCGGCAAGCAGACCCTGGGCGATCTGCTGCAGGCGCTGCCCGGCATCGCCGGCGCCGCGACCAACCCGCAGGTCAACAACGGCGGGGGCGACGGCGCCTCGACCATCTCGCTGCGCGGCCTCGGCGACGAGCGCACGCTGATCCTGATCGACGGCCACCGCATCCAGAACAACGACGTCAACTCGATCCCGGCCAACATGATCGACCATGTCGAAGTGCTGAAGGTCGGCGCCTCGGCGATGTACGGCTCCGACGCCATCGGCGGCGTGGTCAACTTCATCTTGCGCAAGAACTTCGAAGGCGGTGAAGTCTCGGCCAACTACGGCCAGACCAGCCGCGGCGACGGCGCGCGCCAGGGCGGCAGCTTCACCTTCGGCAAGACCTGGGACCGCGGCAACGTGGTGGTCGGCCTGGACTACAACAAGCAGAAGGACGTCTCTACCGCCAACCGCGCGTTCTCCAAGTACGCGATGTACCTGTCCAGCGGCAGCGTCTACAAGGGTGGTTCCGCACGGACCCCGACCGGCTACTACAAGCTGCCGGCAGCGACTCTGGCGGCCAACGGTTGCAAGCCCGATGGCGCGCTGACCGGCAACGGCAACGGCGGCTACAAGTGCTACAGCTCCTCGGCTGATTCGTACAACTACGAGGCGCAGAACCTGCTGCTGACGCCGCAACAGCGCGTCGGTGGCTTCGTGCTCGGCAGCTTCAACATCACCGACTCGATGCAGGCGTACGTCAACGCCTACCACAACCACACCATGTCCAACTTCGCGATCGCGCCGCTGCCGCTCGACGCGCAGAACGACGGCATCACCGTCGCCGCCAACAATCCGTACAACCCGTTCGGCGTGGAGTTCGGCCCCAACGGCTACGAGTATCAGACGCGCTTCACCTCGCTCGGCCAGCGCGAAGGCTTCTACGACACGGCCACCGATCAGGATGTGATCGGCCTGAAGGGCGGCATCGGCGACAGTAGCTGGGTGTGGGACGCCAACTTCAACTACGGCCACTACCGCCAGCGCAACTGGAGCCACGGCTACGTCGATTACGCCGCGTTGCAGAACGCGATCAACAGTGGGCAGGTCAACATCCTGGATCAGGGCAGCCCGGCCACGGTCGCCTGGCTGAACAGCAACGAATCGATTCCGCGCCAGGAAACCACCACCATCATGCGGCAGTGGGAAGCCAGCGCCAACGGCAGCCTGTGGGAGATGCCGGCCGGCGCCGCGCAGCTGGCAGTGGGCGCGCTGTACCGCAAGGAGAGCCTGAACTCCACGGTGTCGGCGAATGCGCTGATCAACAGCGACAACACCTGCGCGGTCTCTTCCGAAGCCTGTTCCTCGCCGCTGAGCGGCAGCTTCAACGTCAAGGAGGCTTACGCGCAGTTGTTCATGCCGGTGCTGGAGCAGTCCTCGCCGATCGGCGCGCTCAACCTGACCCTGAGCGACCGCTACTCCGACTACAGCAGCGTGCGCTCGGGCAATAACAGCGCCTCGTTCCAGGTGGAGTGGCGGCCGATCCACGACCTGATGGTGCGCGGCACGGCGGCGCAGGTGTTCCGCGCGCCGACCATCACCGACATCTACCAGGGCCCGACCGCAGACGCGCCGAACTTCATCGATCCGTGCGTCGGCTATAGCGGCAGCGGCCATGCCAACGCCTGCGCAGGCGTGCCGGCCGGCTTTAGCGGCACAGGCCTGTCGCAGACCAACGCGATCAAGTCGGGCGCCACGTATGTCGGCTACCAGCTCAAGCCGGAGAAGGGCACCTCGTTCGACTACGGCCTGGTCTACAGCCCCGAGTACGTGCCGGGCCTGTCGGTCAATCTCGACTGGTGGAAGGTCAAGCTCAACGATCTGATCCAGCCGATCTCCGCGCAGACCGTGGCCGACCTCTGCTACAACGATGACAACAGCCCGTACTGCAGCTACATCCACCGTTACGCCGCCGGTACCGTCAGCGCCGGCAACATCGACCACATCCAGACGCCTGTGGTCAACATCGGCAAGCTCAACACCCAGGGCATCGACCTGGGCGCGAGCTACGCGCTGCCCGACACCGACTACGGCAAGTTCACCGTGGCCGTGGACAGCACCTACCTGCACCGCTACGACATCGACACCGGGGACACGGTGGTGCACATGGCCGGTCGCTACAACTCGTCCTACGGCAACTACGCGCACTGGCGCGCGCATGCCCTGGTCGGCTGGAAGCTGGGCAACTGGGATGCGAGCTGGACCACGCGCTGGATCGGCAAGATGCAGGTCGGCAGCGGCGACCTGAGCCAGAACATGTCCGCCGATGCGGCGTTCAAGGGCGTGGTGCTGGACTACGGTAGCTACATGTACCACAACCTGCAGGTGGGCTACGACATGGCCGGGGCCAACCTGCGCCTGGATCTGGGCGTGGACAACCTGACCAACAAGCAGCCGCCGATGATGTACCAGAACAACGTGTTGAACGCGAACACCGACGTGAGCACCTACGACACGCTCGGCCGCTACTACTGGATGCGGGCCACCTACCGCTTCTGAGTGGAGCCGGTGCCGCCCGCCTGTGCGGGCGGCACCGAAGCATGCGACACGGCGCGTCCATGCGGGCGCGCCGTTTTGCTATGGGGGCCAACGGTACCGATGGGCATGAACCACACCGACCTGCGTCACTACGTCCGCGTCTACGACGCGGCGCTGTAGCCGGGCTTCTGCGCGCATCTGATCGCGCAATTCGAACAGACCTCCGCCCAGCACAACCGCAACGGTGCCGGCCAGCGCGCCGGGCTGGACGACGGCGCCTGGACCGAACTCAACATCAGCCGTCTTGCCGATCCCGCATTCCAGGGCTTCTTCATCGAGCAGGTGCGTGCGGCACTGGTCCGCTACAACGCCGATCTCGGGCTGACCGCTGAGGTGCCGTGGCGTCCGGGCTTGGCCGACCTGCGGATCAAGCGTTACCGCGCCGATGCCGGCGAACGCTTCCAGCCGCACTTCGACGCCTGCGATGCGGAGACCGGGCGTTACCTGGTGTTCCTGTGGTATCTCAACGACGTGGCCGAGGGCGGGCACACCCACTTCCTCGACCTGGACCTGGAGATCGCGCCGCGCGCCGGTCGCCTGCTGGTCTTCCCGCCGTACTGGATGTTCCTGCATGCCGGCCTGCCGCCGCGCAGCGGCGACAAGTACATCCTGTCCACCTATCTCGAAGTCACTGCCAAGCCGGCCTGACCCAAGGCGCCGGCAGTGCGGGACGGACACGCACCGTCGCCGCACATCCCCAATCCCGGTCGCACCAGCGCCCCGTCGATCAACCTGCACCATGCAGATGTTCGAACAGGATGGTGCTGCCGATCGCGATCAGCAGCGCGCCGCCGACGATCTCCGCGCGCTTGCCGGCGAGCGCGCCGAGCGCGCGGCCGAGCATGATGCCCAGGGTGACCATGGTCAGCGTGCACAGGCCGATGATCGCCGCGACCTCGACGATGTTCACGTCGAGGAAGGCCAGGCCGACGCCCACCGCCATCGCGTCGATGCTGGTGGCAAAGCCGGTGGCGGCCAGGTTCCAGAAGCCGTGGCGCTTGGGCGCGGCCTCCTCGGGCGTGTCGGACTCCGGCTTGAGGCCGGCGACGATCATGTGCACGCCCAGTGCGCCGAGCAGGCCGAAGGCGATCCAGTGATCGAAGGCGACCACGTACTTGGACGCGGCCTGGCCGAGCACCCAGCCCAGTGCCGGGGTCAGTGCCTCGATGCAGCCGAAGATCAGGCCGGCACGCAGTGCGTCGGCCCAGCGCGGGCGTTGCATCGCCGCGCCCTTGCCGACGGCGGCGGCGAAGGCGTCGGTCGACATCGCGATGCCGAGCAGGAGAATCGAAAGAAACGACATGGGGGACCGTACCGGGACAGGCGACAACGACGAGCGCGCGCGCCCGGCCTTCGCCTTGCGCACTCGCCGCTGGTCTCGCCAACCGAACTGGCTGCCCGTACCACGGCGCATCGGCCGAGTCTGTTGATACGGGCGCTGTCCGCGCAGGGCGGACAGCAGGCTACTCCCCAAGGGGACGCGCAGTCTAACAGCGCCCAACTGCGTCGAACATCCCTGGAACGCACGCGAACCTGCAGCTTATCTTGATAGCTGCGGCTATATCGACGGTGGATCTGAGGCGGTACGGCACGCGTGTGTGCGTGATAGGTCGAGGATGCCTACTCCCTGCGCATGTGGCTCTCGCCGTGTCACTCAGCCATAGAGCGCGAGGTGCGAATGTGTGCGCCACTTCAGGGCAGCGCCACGGACGTGTCCTCAGTTCCCGGATGCAGCAATCGACGCATCGCCGCCGCGTGGGGTGGCTTCCGTCGCGCCGAAGAGTGCGACTGGCGCTCAGCGTTCGGCGCGTCGGGACTGAAGTCCCTCCCACAAGGAGGTAGCCAGCGCGCCGTGTAGGCACGGGCAGCGGACGCGCACGCGCTGCATCCGCACCGCTCGCGCCTTCGACAGGCGTCGCCGCGGCTCAGTCCTCTTCCGGCGGCAGCACGATGGCGTCGCTGTCGATGGCCAGCTTGCCGGCCAGCAGCACCGCCTGGGTGCGGTTGGTGACGCCGAGCTTGCGCAGGATCGCGGTGACGTGCGCCTTGATCGTGGCCTCGGACACGCCCAGGTCGTAGGCGATCTGCTTGTTGAGGCTGCCGGCACCGAGCATCTGCAGCACCCGGAACTGCTGCGGCGTCAGTTCGCGCAGGCGCTGCCCGACCTCGCGTTCGGCGCGGTCGGTGGGCGGCACGTTGTGCGCTTCCGGCGGCGCCCAGTGCTCGCCGTCCAGCACCGTGCCCAGGGCCAGGCCGATGGTGTCCGAGTCGGCCGACTTGGGGATGAAGCCGAACGCGCCGTGGTCCAGCGCGCGCCGCATCACCGTCGGCTCCTCGCGCGCGGACACCACCACCACCGGCAACTGCGGATGCAGCGCGCGCATGTGCACCAGCGCGCTGAAGCCTTGCGCGCCGGGCATGTTGAGATCCATCAGCAGCAGATCGGCATCGGCATGGCGATCGGCCAGCGCGTACAACGCCTCGACGCTGTCGGCCTCGTACAACTGCACCCCCGGCATCACCCGCTGCACCGCCCCACGCAGCGCCTCGCGGAACAGGGGATGGTCGTCGGCGATCAGCAGGGTGGGCATGGGTGAGGCCGGGAATGGGGAAACGGGAATGGGGAATGGGAACGGCAAAAGCGGAGTGTCGGGTGCCTAAGATCTCGAAGCGACCAGGGAATGGCTTTTCCCATTCCCCATTCTCGATTCCCCATTCCCGACGCGCGTAGCGCGTCAGCGCGCCAGCCGTTCGTTCACCAACGAATCCACCACCGACGGATCGGCCAGGGTCGAGGTGTCGCCGAGCTGGTCGGGGGCGTTCTCGGCGATCTTGCGCAGGATGCGCCGCATGATCTTGCCCGAGCGGGTCTTGGGCAGGCCGGGCGCCCACTGCAGGTGGTCCGGAGCGGCGATCGGGCCGATCTCCTTGCGCACCCAGGCCACCAGTTCCTTGTGCAGGGCCTCGCTCGGTTGCTCCTCGGCGACCAGGGTCACGTAGGCGTAGATGCCCTGGCCCTTGATGTCGTGCGGGAAGCCGACCACCGCCGCTTCGGCGACCTTGGGGTGGGAAACCAGCGCGCTCTCCACTTCGGCGGTGCCGATGCGGTGGCCGGAGACGTTGATGACGTCGTCGACGCGGCCGGTGATCCAGTAGTAGCCGTCGGCATCGCGGCGGCAGCCGTCGCCGGTGAAATAGCTGCCCGGGTAGGTGCGGAAATAGGTGTCGATGAAGCGCTGGTGGTCGCCATAGACGGTGCGCATCTGCCCCGGCCAGGAATCGCGCAGCACCAGGTTGCCCTCGGTGGCGCCTTCCAGGATCTCGCCATCGGCGCTGACCAGCGCCGGCTGCACGCCGAAGAACGGCAGCGTCGCCGAGCCGGGCTTGAGGTCGATGGCGCCGGCCAGCGGGGTGATCAGGATGCCGCCGGTCTCGGTCTGCCACCAGGTGTCCACGATCGGGCAGCGGCCGTCGCCGACCACGTCGTAGTACCAGCGCCAGGCTTCGGGATTGATCGGCTCGCCGACGCTGCCGAGCAGGCGCAGGCTCGTGCGCGAGGTCTTCTTCACCGGCGCCTCGCCCTCGCGCATCAGCGCGCGGATCGCGGTCGGGGCGGTGTAGAAGATCGTCACCTGGTGCTTGTCGATGACCTCCCAGAAGCGCGACACGCTCGGGTAGTTGGGCACGCCCTCGAACATCAGCGCGGTGGCGCCGTTGGCCAGCGGCCCGTAGACGATGTAGCTGTGGCCGGTAACCCAGCCCACGTCGGCGGTGCACCAGTAGATGTCGTCCTCGCGCAGGTCGAACACGGTCTCGTGGGTGTAGGCCGCGTACAGCAGGTAGCCGGCGGTGGTGTGCAGCACGCCCTTGGGCTTGCCGGTGGAGCCGGAGGTATAGAGGATGAACAGCGGATCCTCGGCGTTCATGCGCTCGGGCTCGCATTCGGCCGGCTGGCTGTCGACCACGTCGTGGAACCAGCGGTCGCGCGGGGCCTGCATGTCCACCGCACCGCCGGTGTGGCGCACCACCAGCACGGTTTCCACGCTGGTGGTGCCCGGCAGCTTCAGCGCCGCCTCGACGTTGGCCTTGAGCGGGATCTTCTTGCCGCCGCGCAGGCCTTCGTCGGCGGTGATGATCAGCTTGCTGCCGCAGTCGATCACCCGGTCGGCGATCGAGTTGGGCGCGAAGCCGCCGAACACCACCGAGTGGATCGCGCCGATGCGCGCGCAGGCCAGCATCGCCACCGCCGCGTCGGGGATCATCGGCAGGTAGATGGTGACGCGGTCGCCCTTGCGCACGCCCAGCGCGCGCAGGGCGTTGCCGAGCCGGCACACGCGCTCGTACAGCTCGCGATAGGTGACGCGGTAGGACGGCGCGTCCGGGCTGTCCGGCTCGAACAGCAGCGCGGTCTTGTCGCCGCGGGTGGCCAGCTGCCGGTCCAGGCAGTTGACGCTGGCGTTGAGTTCGCCGTCGTCGAACCAGCGGATATGGAAGTCGTCCAGGGCGAAGCTGACGTCCTTGATCCGGGTCGGCTTCTTGAACCAGTCCAGGCGCTCGGCCACCTTGCCCCAGAACGCCTCCGGCTGTTCCACCGATGCCTTGTACTGGGTCTGGTATTGGGTCTTGTCGACCCGCGCACGGGCGGCGAACTGCGGATCGACGGGATAGAGATCGGCCATGGTTCCCTCTGCATTGAACGGGGCGCCGCATGCGGCGGCGCGTCAACGCGCAGTGTGCCGCATCCGGCGTTAAGCGCACACGCGCCGTGCCTTAGACGATGGTCGTAACTCAGCCGACGTTCGACTAATGGCCAATAGGCGCGGCCGGTGCGGTCGCGCACGCTGGGCTACGGCCGTGCGCATGCGTGCGGCCATCCATTATTCGGGAGGGAGTAATGAGCAACCGCATCGCATCCCTGGCGCGTCGCCCGTTGGCGGCCGCGCTGTTGGTGGCCTTGGTCGCGCCCGGCGCGGCCTTCGCCCAAGGCAAACCCTCGGCGCGCGAACAGGCGCTGGAGACCCGCGTGGCCGAACTGGAACGGCAGGTGCAGCAACTGCTGTCCGCGCAGCAACAGCAGCAGGGGCAGATCGCGCAGACCCAGACCGAGGTCGCCGCGGTCCGCTCGACCCAGGCCGCGCCGCCGCCGCCGCCCCCGGCACCGCCGGCCGGCAAGGCGCCGATCCAGGTGACCACCATCACCCCGGGGGCCACGCCCGGCACCACCTTCAAGGTCGGCGGCTTCATCAAGGCCGACTTCCTGGCCACCCGCACCGGCGACGGCCAGCTCGCCGACGACGCCACCGGCCGCGCGCTGTACCTGCCCGGGCAGACCCCGGTGGGCGGGGCCAAGTCCGGCACCGACTACAACGCCCACGCCAAGTTCTCGCGGATCAACTTCGGCGTGGACAGCGTCACCGAAGGCGGCAACAAGGCCGGTGCGCTGGTGGAACTGGATTTCTTCGGCAATGCATTGGGCACCCAGACCGCCACCAACACCTACGGCGCCACCCTGCGCCACGCCTACATGTACTGGAACCACTGGCTGGCCGGTCAGACCTGGTCCAACTTCATGGATCCGGCGGCGCTGCCGGAAGCGGCCGACTTCATCGGCCCCACCGACGGCGTGGTGTTCGTGCGCCAGGCGCAGCTGCGCTACACCAACGGCGGCTTCAGCATCGCCCTGGAGAATCCGGAAACCACCCTGTACACGCGCAGCGTGGCCGGCGTGGTCAGCACCGCCAGTTCCGACCGCGGCGCGCTGCCGGACCTGACCGTGCGCTACGGCTGGAAGGGCGACTGGGGCAGCTTCGGCGTGGCCGGCGTGGTCGGCCAGCAGAAGGTCGACAACCGCGCCACCGGCGCCGATGCCAGCAAGGCCTCCGGCGGCCTGACCCTGGGCGGCAAGTGGGTAGCCAGCGACAGCGACAGCCTGTTCTACCAGCTCACCGGCGGCGAAGGCATCGGCCGCTACATCGGCCTGGGCATCGCCCAGAACGCGGTGTACGACGCCGCCGACCGCGACCTGGACACGGTCGGGGTGGTCGCCGGCTATGTCGGCTGGCGCCACGCGTTCTCGCCCAAGCTGCGCACCAACCTGATCTACGCGCGCAGCGACTACGACAACGACACCGCGCGCACCGGCCTGGCCGTGACCAAGAGTGTGCAGAGCATCCGCGGCAACGTCTTCTACTCGCCGTTGCCCAAGGTCGATATCGGCGCCGAGCTGATGTACGGCAAGCGCGAGATCGAAAGCGGCGCCAAGGGCGACATCACCCGCCTGCAGTTCACCACCAAGTACAGCTTCTGATCCGCGCCGCGGCCACTTACCGGAGCCATCTCATGAGCCTCTCCAACGACGCGCTGATCGCCAAGATCGACGCCAATCCGAAGTACCACGCGCTCAAGCGCCAGCGCAACGCGCTGGGCTGGACGCTGACCGTCCTGATGCTGCTGGCCTATTTCGGCTTCATCGGCCTGATCGCCTTCGACAAGGCGTTCCTGGCCCAGCCGATGGGCAGCGGCGTCACCACCATCGGCATCCCGATCGCGATCGGGGTGATGGTCTTCACCATCGCCATCACCGCGATCTACGTGCGTCGCGCCAACACCGTGTACGACCAGCTGACCGCCGACATCCTCGAGGACGCCCGCCAATGAGCAAGCACCTGCGCTTCCTTCTGCTGCTGCTGGCCGCGCTGCTGCCGGCCGGCGTGGCCCTGGCCGCCGGCGGCGATGTCGGCCAGACCGACAAGCAGCCGACCAACTGGGTGGCGATCGGGATGTTCGCCTTCTTCGTCGCCGGCACGCTGTGGATCACCAAGTGGGCGGCGAAGAAGACCCGCTCGGCGTCGGACTTCTACACCGCCGGCGGCGGCATCACCGGCTTCCAGAACGGCCTGGCGATCGCCGGCGACTACATGTCGGCGGCCTCGTTCCTGGGCATCACCGCGGCGGTGATGACCAACGGCTACGACGGCCTGATCTACGCCATCGGCTTCCTGGTCGGCTGGCCGATCCTGACCTTCCTGATGGCCGAGCGCCTGCGCAACCTCGGCAAGTACACCTTCGCCGACGTGGCCGGCTACCGCTTCGCACCGACCGCGATCCGCAGCTTCGCCGCCTCCGGCACGCTGGTGGTGGTGCTGTTCTACCTGATCGCGCAGATGGTCGGTGCCGGCGCGCTGATCAAGCTGCTGTTCGGCCTGGACTACTGGGTGGCGGTGAGTCTGGTCGGCGTGCTGATGATGGTCTACGTGCTGTTCGGCGGCATGACCGCCACCACCTGGGTGCAGATCATCAAGGCGGTACTGCTGCTGACCGGCGTGACCTTCATGGCCGTGGCGATCATGTGGCACTTCAACTTCAGCTTCGAGGCGCTGTTCGCCGAGGGCGTGCGGGTGAAGACCGCGGTGGCCGCCAACGGCGGTGCCTCGCCGGAAGACGCGGCCAGTGCCGGTCTGTCGATCATGGGCCCGGGCGGCTTCGTCAAGGATCCGATCTCGGCGATCTCCTTCGGCATGGCGCTGATGTTCGGCACCGCCGGCCTGCCGCACATCCTGATGCGCTTCTTCACCGTCCCCGATGCGAAGCAGGCACGCAAGTCGGTGCTGTGGGCCACCACCTGGATCGGCTACTTCTACATCCTGATCTTCATCATCGGCTTCGGCGCCATCGCCCTGGTGTTGACCAACCCGCAGTTCGCCGACGTCGCCACCGGCACCATCCACGGCGGCAAGGGCGCGGCCAACATGGCGGCGGTGCTGGTCGGCAACGCGGTGGGCGGCAACGTGTTCATGGGCTTCATCTCCGCGGTGGCCTTCGCCACCATCCTGGCGGTGGTCGCCGGCCTGACCCTGTCCGGCGCCTCGGCGGTGTCCCACGACCTGTACGCCACGGTGATCAAGAAGGGCAATCCCGCCCCGGGCTCTGAGCTGAAGGTGTCGCGCGTCACCACCATCGCGCTGGGCGTGATCGCGGTGCTGCTGGGCATCGTGTTCGAGAAGCAGAACGTGGCCTTCATGGTGTCGCTGGCCTTCGCCATCGCCGCCTCGGCCAACTTCCCGGTGCTGATCCTGTCGTTGCTGTGGAAGAACTGCACCACCCGTGGTGCGGTGATCGGCGGTTTCCTGGGCCTGATCTCCTCGCTGGTGCTGACGGTGCTGTCGCCGTCGGTGTGGGTGGATACGCTGGGCAACCCGACCGGTTCGGCGCCGTTCCCGTACACCTCGCCGGCGCTGTTCTCGGTCACCATCGGCTTCGTCGGCATCTGGCTGTTCTCGGTGCTGGACCGCAGCGCGCAGGCCGGCAAGGAACGCGTCGCGTTCAAGGCGCAGCAGATCCGCGCCGAGACCGGGCTGGGCGCCTCGCGCGGGTCGGGGCACTGAGCACGCGCGCCTAAGCAGGACGCGGCCATCGCCGCACGCGACGCCGGCCTTCGGGCCGGCGTCGTCGTCTGTGCGCTGAGGCGGCGTTACCATGAGCGCCCGCTGCCTTCGTCGTGCCAACGCATGCGCTACCGCTGGATCCTGTTCGACGCTGACGACACCCTGTTCCACTTCGATGCCTTCGCCGGCCTGCAGCGCATGTTCGCCGGCTACGGCGTGCAGTTCGGCGAAGCCGAGTTCGCCGAATACACGGCGTGCAACCGGCCGCTGTGGGTGCAGTACCAGAACGGCGCGATCACCGCGCTGCAATTGCAGCAGCGCCGTTTCGCCGGCTGGGCGCAGCGCCTGCAGACCGCGCCGGAGACCTTGAACACGGCGTTCCTGGCGGCGATGGCCGAGCTGTGTGCGCCGCTGGACGGAGCGGTGGACCTGCTCGACGCCTTGCGTGGGCGCGCGCGCCTGGGCCTGGTCACCAACGGCTTCGGCGCGCTGCAGAACGCGCGCCTGCAGCGTACCGGGCTGCACGACCGCTTCGAAGTCATCGCCATTTCCGAGGTGGTGGGCGTGGCCAAGCCGCACCCGGGGATCTTCGCGCACGCGCTGGCGCAGCTCGGCGACCCACCGCCGGCGCAGGTGCTGATGGTCGGCGACAACCCGCAGGCGGACATCGCCGGCGGCCTGGCCGCGGGCCTGCACACCTGTTGGTTCAATGCGCACGGCGCCGCCGCGCCGGAGGGCGTCGTGCCGCACCACCAGGTCGCCTCGCTGGCGCAATTGCAGGCATGGTTGCTGGAAGAGCCGGCGGCGCTGTAGCACATCTGCTCGCGTGCCTGGCGCCATCGGGTCGGGACTGAAGTCCCTCCCACAGGTGGAAACTTCAGTTCGCGGCGATGCCGGCGCGTCCCTCGTGGGAGGGACTTCAGTCCCGACCCCGGAAGGGTGGGGGTTGCCGGTCCCGAGACGGGATGCCGCATCATCTCGCCCGGTCGCTGCTGCTCTCTTGTGGGAGGGACTTCAGTCCCGACGCGAGCCACCGTCAGACCCGGGGTCTCGGTCGCATGCTGCCGACCCCCGACGTGGCGCACGACAGCCGCGACCGCCGTCGTATAGTGCGCCCATGCCGATCTCCGACGCCGACGCCGCTTCCGCCGACACGCCACTGGCCGCCTTGCCAGTCACCCTGCAGCGTCTGCGCGCGGCCTGGCAGTCGGCCAAGCCGGAGCGGGCGCAGCGCCGCGAGGACCTGCTGCGGCTGCGCGCGGCGCTGAAGCGGCGGTTGCCGGAGATGGCCGATGCCATCGCCGCCGATTTCGGCCACCGCTCGCGCCACGAATCGCTGATCGCCGACGGCATGACCGTGCTCGGCGAGATCGATCACCTGCTGCGCCATCTGAGGCGCTGGATGCGCCCGCAGCGGGTCGGCGCCGGCTGGCGGCTGTGGCCGGCGCGTGCGGAAGTGCGGCCGGTGCCGGTCGGCGTGGTCGGGGTGATCGCGCCGTGGAACTACCCGGTCAACCTGGCGCTGATCCCGCTGGCCACCGCCATCGCCGCCGGCAACCACGTCTACCTGAAACCCTCCGAGCACACCCCGCGCAGCGCGCAGTTCCTGCAGTCGCTGCTGGCCGAGGTGTTCCCGCCGCAGCGGGTGGCGGTGGCGCTGGGCGGTGCCGAGGTGGCGTCCGCCTTCGCCGCGCTGCCGCTGGATCACCTGGTGTTCACCGGTTCCACCGCGGTCGGCCGCAAGGTGATGGCCGCCGCCGCCCCCAATCTGACCCCGCTGACCCTGGAGCTGGGCGGCAAGTCGCCGGCCATCGTCTGCGCCGACTACCCGCTGGACCAAGCCGCCGCGCGCCTGGCCACCGGCAAGTGGTTCAACGCCGGGCAGACCTGCATCGCCCCGGACTACGTGCTGATCGACGCCGGCCGCGAGGCGGCGCTGGTGCAGGCGCTGCGTGCGCAGGTGCTGGCGCGCTACGGCGATTTCGCCAGCGCCGAGGACTACACCCGCATCGTCAACGAGGGCCAGTACCGGCGCCTGCGCGGCTACCTGGACGATGCCCGCGCGCGCGGCCTGGAGGTCATCGAACTGGCCACGGTGGCGCGCGAGCGTGCCGAGCGCGAACGGCTGATCGTGCCCACGCTGGTACTGCAGCCGGGCGACGACGCGCTGCTGATGCAGGAGGAGATCTTCGGCCCGATCCTGCCGGTGCGCAGCTACCGCTCCCTGGACGCGGCCATCGCCGAGATCAACAGCCGCGACCGGCCGCTGGCGCTGTATCCCTTCAGCCATGACCGCGCGCGGATCGAGACGATCCTGCATGCCACCATCGCCGGCGGGGTCACCGTCAACGACAGCCTGCTGCATTTCGCCGCCAACGCGCTGCCGTTCGGCGGCATCGGCCCCAGCGGCATGGGCGCCTACCACGGCCGCGCCGGCTTCGACGCCTTCAGCAAGGCGCTGCCGATCCTGTGGCAGTCGCGCCGCGCCGGCAGCGACCTGCTGAAGCCGCCGTACGCGCGGATCGCGCGCATGCTCTCGTTCCTGGTGCGGTGAGCGGGGCATAGCCGACGTCCAGATGCGGGTGCATGGCGTGGCGATAGGGCACCTGCGTGCAGGCGCGGCTTCAGCCGCGACGAGGCATTGGCGGTAGAGCGTCGCGGCTGAAGCCGCTCCTGCAAGGCCTGCCTCAGCCGCGATCGGCGAAGCTTCCGATGCGGCGCCACGCCCCGTGGCCTCGCACGCGCGATCCACCCCTGGGCCGTGTCCGCAGCCCCGTCACCGGGAAGCAGTGCGACCCGCACTGTCCAAAATCGCGGCGCAGTCCACAGTCCAGGACGGGGTCGCACCCTGGAAATAAATAATTCACAGTAAGTTATTAGGTTCTCGCCCGACGCCGCCGCCGATCACGGCGGCTCAGGCTCCTGCGCGAGACGTCCGTGCGGAGCGCAACACACGAGATGCCGCCATGCGTCGACCTGACCGGCGCTCGTCCCCCGTGTCTCCCCCTTTCCCTCAGAACCGGACGCAGCCCAATGAAGATCGCATTCGTTCCCTCGCCCCTGTCGCGCGCCTGTCGCGTGCTCGCCGCCCTGACGGTCCTGGCCGTCGTGCCGCAGCTGGCCATGGCCAACTGCAACGACACCGTCGGCACCAAGATGAGCAACATCCTGTTCGGCGACAGCAGCGGCGACACCGTCGTGCTGGCCCACCGCGGTCTGTGGGGCAAGTACGGCAACTTCCCCGACATGCCGGAAAACTCGCGCGGTTCGCTGCAGCTCGCCAACGACCAGTGCATGGACGGCGTGGAGCTGGACATCAAGATGACCAGCGACGGCGTGCCGGTGGTGCTGCACGACTGGAACCTCGGTCGCACCACCAACGTGTGGACCAGCCGTGCCGGCGAAACCAAGTACGACCCGATGAGCAACCAGGGCTACAACCCGTCGATCACCGTGACCCCGTGGTCGGTGGTCAGCGGCCTGTTCCTGCTGACCCCCGACCGCCGTACCACCACCGGCTACCACGTGCCGCGCGTGGATGACCTGTTCTCCTACTTCAAGGCGCATGGCCTGAAGACGCCCATCGTGTTCGACATCAAGGACGCCGCCTCGGTGCGTGCGGTGTCGCGCGCGGCCGACGCCGCGTTCTCGGTGGGTGCGTCCAACTTCGTCGCCGCCAAGGTCAATGCCACCCTGTATCCGAGCCGCTCGGCGTTCCGCGCCGACACCACCAGCATGGTCGGCATTCCGGTGTTCACCACCAACATGCTGACCAAGATCAATGTCGACAACGCCATATCGGCCTGGAGCGATACCAAGGAGGCGATGGAGATCAACGTCAAGCAGCTCGGTGGCCTGCTGCAGGGCCAGGCCGACCGCGTGCGCGAGCGCGGCGTGCGCGTGGGCGTGTTCCAGGCGATTCCGGACAGCCCGCTGGCCGGGAAGTTCTACCAGAACAGCGGCGCCTGCTGCTATCAGCTGTCGGACCTGTACTTCTCCTACTCCGGCGGCCGCGACACCGCCGACAACCGTGGCGATCTCAACTTCATCGTCAACCAGGAGGCATTCAGCCTGATCACCACCGACGACCCGAAGGCGGCGATCGCGTACCTGAAGGCACGCGGCAAGCACGACTGAGTCCTTGCATGTCCTGGCGGCCGGCCTGCGGTCGGCCGCCTTTTGCGGCTGCGGCGCTTCGGCGTCGCGCGCCGCCCTCTCCTGGAGAAGCGCATGTCCATTTCCTTTGCCAAGTCCGCCGTCGCCATGTCCATCGCACTGGCCGCCTGCGCGATGGGTGCCGTCATCGCGTCTGCCGCGCCGGCCGCCGAGCCCGCCACCGCCGACCCGGTGGTACTGCGCGTCGGCCCGCAGCAGTTCACTGCCAGCGAGTACCGCGCCCTGGCCGGCGACGCCACGCGCGGCGCTGCCGGCATCGACGATGACTCGGTGGTGCGCCGTTTCGCCGACCGCGCGATCCTGCTCGACCAGGCCCGGCAGCAGCACCTGCAGGACGACCCGGTGGTGGCCGCGCGCCTGCGCCGCGCCGCCGACGCGATCCTGGCCGAGGCCGCGCAGGCACGGCTCAGTGCCGACGCGCACATCGACGAGGCGATGCTGCGCCGGCAGTTCGCCGCGCATCCGGACGACTACACCGAATATCACCTGCGCCATCTGTTCGTCGCGCTGCATCCGCAGGGCGGGCCGCGCAGCGGGCACACCCTGACCGAGGCGCAGGCTCTGCAGCGCGCCGAAGCGCTCAAGCGCCAGCTCGACGGCGGCGCCGATTTCGCCACGCTGGCGATGCGCGAGTCCGACGACACCGCGACCGCCGGCGAGGGCGGACAGCTGTCGCCGACCTTCGGCCGTTACCTGGCCGATGTCTTCGACGCGCCGATCCGCCAGCTCGCGGTGGAGCAGGTCTCCGCGCCAGTGCGCGGCCCCGACGGCTACCACCTGATCCGGCTCGATGCGAAGACCGCGGCGCGCTTCGACGCGGTGCGCGGGCAGATCGACCTGCAACTGCGCGAGCAGGCGGCGGCCGACGCCATGCAGCGCCTGCGCCAGGCGCAGCCGATGGCGTTCGACCGCGACGCCTACACCGCCGCGGCGCGCTGAGCATGGCGGCGATGCGGCGCCCGCTGTGTTGGTTCGCCGGCGCGGTGGTCGTGGGAATGGTCGCGCTCGCGGCGACGCTGATGCTGCCGACGGCCGCACCCGCCGTTGCCGCGAGCAAGGTGCAGGCACCGGCGCTACCGCGCTCGGCAGCACCGTCGCCGTTGGCGGTGTCCGCGACCACGCCGCCCGATGCGGCGCTGGCGGCCGGCACCAGCGAGGCGCAGCGTCTGACCGCCACCGCGCTGTTGGCGCTGGATTGCCGGCAACGCGCGCAAGCGCCGCCGTCCCGCCCGGTGGTGCTGCCGGGTGCAGACGCCGAGGACGCCGCGGCCGTCGCGGCACGCCGGGCGGCCGAACGGCAACGTCTCGCGGCCTGCCGCGGCGTCGCCGGGCTCGATGCCGCGCAGATCGAGGCGATGCTGCGCAGTGCGGCCGCGCGCGGCGATGCCGATGCGCAACGTCAGTTGCTGGCGCAGCGCGTGGCGCAGTTGGTCGCGCGCGCCGGCAGCGTCGACGCGGAAGGGCAACGCGCTCCGCTGTCGGCCGCCGACGAGCGCGATGCCGAGGACGTGGTGACGCAACTGGAAGACCGCGCGCTGCACGGCGACCGCACGTCGATCGACGCCTTGGCGCAACTGCTGCGGGCGCCCTGGCTGGCGGTGGCCGATCCGCCGTACGCCGCGGCCTGGCAACTGGCCGCGCGGCAGGCGCCGGAGTGGCCGTTCCCGCCGCCGGAACAGGCGCTCGGTGCCGACGAACTGCTCGATGGCTTGAACGAGGCGCAGCGCCAGCAGGCGCTGAGCCTGGCGCCGGCGCTGTTCGCGCAGTGCTGCGCGCGGCGCTGAACGGGCTGGTGCCCGCGGTTTGGCCGCCGCGGCGGCTGCGGTCAGAATAGCGGCCGGCTTCCCCGTCCCGGATTTCCCTTGAAGATCGCCAGCTGGAACGTCAACTCGCTCAACGTGCGCCTGCCGCACCTGCAACAGTGGCTGGCCGCGTTCGCGCCGGACGTGGTCGGGATCCAGGAGACCAAGCTGGAGGACCACAAGTTTCCCGACACGGCGCTGGCCGAGGCCGGCTACCGCAGCGTGTTCGCCGGGCAGAAGACCTACAACGGCGTGGCGATCCTCTCGCGCCTGCCGATCGGCGACGTGCAGATCGGCGTGCCGGGCCTGGAGGACGAGCAGAAGCGCGCCATCGCCGCCACCATCGGCGATCTGCGCATCGTCAATCTGTACGTGGTCAACGGCCAGGACGTAGGCACCGACAAGTACGCCTACAAGCTGCGCTGGCTGGAGGCGGTGCACGCCTGGCTGGCCGACGAGCTGCAGCGGCATCCGCGGCTGGTGGTGCTGGGCGACTTCAACATCGCCCCGGACGCGCGCGACGTGCACGACCCGCTGGTGTGGAGCGACAACCACATCCTCACTTCCACCGCCGAGCGCGGCGCCCTGCACAAGCTGCTCGGCCTGGGCCTGCACGACGGCTTCCGCCTGCACCATGCCGACGGCGGCATCTTCAGCTGGTGGGACTACCGCCAGGCCGGCTTCCGCCGCGACCTGGGGCTGCGCATCGACCTGACCCTGGTGTCCGAGGCGCTGAAGGCGCGCACCCGCGGTGCCGGCATCGACCGCGAACCGCGCAGCTGGGACCGCCCCAGCGATCACGCGCCGGCCTGGGTCGAGCTGGAGCCGGCGGCATGAGCGAGCGCCACGTGCGCCGCTGCATCGACAAGGTCGGCGACACCGCGATCGCGCCGCTGCACCGGCTCAGCTGCCACTGCGGTGCGGTGCAGATCGACCTGGAGCTGCCGCAGGGCATCGTCGACCCGCGCCGCTGCAACTGCTCGCTGTGCCGGCGCCGCGGCGCCATCGTCGCCTCGGTGCCGCTGGCGGCCCTGCATGTCCGCCAGGGCGAGCAGGCGCTGCGCCTGTACCAGTTCCACACGCATACCGCGCAGCATTATTTCTGCGGCACCTGCGGGATCTACACGCATCATCGGCGCCGCTCCGATCCCAGCCTGTACGGCTACAACGTCGGCTGCCTGGAGGGCGTGGATCCGTATGCGCTGGCCATTGCGGTGCCGGTCGAGGACGGCGTGCGCCATCCGGCCGACCGCGCTGCGCCGTGAGCGCGGCCGCAAACGCAAAACGCCCGGCGAACCGGGCGTTTGCGCAAGCGGCGAGGGCGCTGTGTCAGCGCGCGCGGCCGCGGGTGAACAGGTTGACGATCGCCAGCAGGATGATGGCGCCGATCAACGAGTACAGGAACGTCCACAGGGTGATCGCCTGGTTGATGCCGCCGCCGAACAGCCAGCCGGCGATCAGCGCGCCGACGATGCCGACCACGATGTTCAGGATGATGCCCTGCTGTGCGTCACGGCGCATGATGATGCTGGCCAGCCAGCCCACGATGCCGCCGACGATCAACCAGATGATGATGCCCATGCGTCAGACTCCTCGGTTCGGCCCGCACCAGGAGCGGTGGGGTGCGCGTCATTTAAGAAGCGCCGCCGTGAAGCGGCCGTATAGCGTCGGCCCCGCCGCGCAGCGGCCATTGCGCTTTGTGGGCGCGGCGTGAGCGCGCCGATGCCGCCCGTGGCCGACGGCGCCGAGCCGCCGGACTGGCGCCTCGGCCCGGTGGCGCTGTGGCTGCGCCCGCATCCGCAGCGGACCTCCGGCGAGGCGCAGGCGCGGCGCCTGCTGGCCGGCGAACTGGCGGTGCCGGCGGCGCAATTGCCGCTGCGCCGCGACGCCCGCGGCCGGCCCGGCCTGCATGCACCGCTGGCGCACGTGGACACCGGTTGGAGCCACAGCGGCGACTACCTGCTGGTGGCGGTGGCCGCGCACGCGCGGCTGGGGGTGGACATCGAGCGCCAGCGGCCACGGCCGCGCCTGCTGGAACTGGCGCAGCGCTTCTTCCACCCGGACGAGGTCGCGCTGCTGGCGGCGCTGGCGATGCCGGCGCGCGAGGCGCTGTTCTTCCGCCTGTGGTGCGCCAAGGAAGCGCTGCTCAAGGCGCATGGCCACGGCATCGCCTTCGGCCTGCACCGGCTGCGCTTCGCCGAGGACGCCGGCGGCGCGCTGCGCCTGGTCTGGTGCGACCCGGGCCTGGGCACGGCCGAGGCCTGGCACCTGCACGAATGGGAGGCCGCGCCCGGCTACCGGGCGGCGCTGGCCTGGTGCGCGGACGCGCCGGTCGAGGCCACGCCTTAGCGCAGCGCGCTTCGGGCAGCGGCGGCACCTGCGATAATCCGCCGATGACCGATGCCTCTCTTCCCGATTCCGTCCGCGTCGCGCTCGAACAGGGCCTGCACGCGCAAGGCCTGGACGCGGCCGCGCTGGCGCCGCCGCTGCTGGCCTATCTGGCGCTGCTGACGCGCTGGAACCGCACCTACAACCTGACCGCGATCCGCGACCCGCACGAGATGGTGACCCGCCATCTGCTGGATTCGCTGGCGATGCAGCCGTTCGCCCAGGAGGGCGCGCTGGCCGACCTGGGCACCGGCCCGGGACTGCCCGGCATTCCGCTGGCGATCGCGCGGCCGCAGCTGCGGGTGACCCTGGTCGAAAGCAACGGCAAGAAGGCGCGGTTCCTGCGCGAGGCGGTGCGCCAGCTGCGCCTGGACAACGCGCGCGTGGCCGAGTCGCGCGCCGAGGCGCTGGACGAGGCCGGCGCCTACGACCTGCTGACCGCGCGCGCGCTGGACACCCTGGCCGGCATCGTCGCCGTCGGCGGCCACCTGCTGCGCCCGGGCGGGCGCCTGCTGGCGATGAAGGGCGTGCGCCCGGACGAGGAGATCGCCGCGCTGCCGCCGGGTTGGGTGGCGCCGACGGTGCACCCGCTGCAGGTCCCCGGCCTTGGCGCCGACCGCCACCTGGTAGTGGTCGAGCGCGGTTGAGCGGCGACCGCGGCCGGCCCCGATTTCCGCCAGGGGGGGCTGTGACCGCATAATGCCCGGTCCCACCCCATCGCCGACGAGGCTCCCGCATGGCCCGCATCATCGCCATCGCCAACCAGAAGGGCGGCGTCGGCAAGACCACCACCGCGGTCAACCTGGCCGCGTCGCTGGCGCGGCAGTCGCAGCGCGTGCTGCTGGTGGACCTGGACTCGCAGGGCAATGCGACGATGGGCAGCGGCATCGACAAGCGCGAGCTGGCCGCCTCCACCTGCGACGTGCTGCTCGGCGAGAGCAGCGCCGAACAGATCCGGGTGACCGCGCCAGAAGGCTTCGACCTGCTGCCGGGCAATATCGATCTCACCGCCGCCGAGATCCAGCTGATGGACCAGCCGGCGCGCGAGCAGCGGCTGAAGACCGCATTGGCGCCGCTGCGCGAGGCCTACGACTTCATCCTGATCGACTGCCCGCCCGCGCTGTCGCTGCTGACCCTGAACGCGTTGACCGCCGCCGACTCGGTGATCGTGCCGATGCAGTGCGAGTACTACGCGCTCGAGGGGCTGACCGCGCTGCTGGAGACCATCGAGGCGCTGCGCGCCGAGCTGAACCCGGCGCTGGAGATCGAAGGCGTGCTGCGCACCATGTTCGACGTGCGCAACAACCTGGCCAACGCGGTGTCGGCGGAGCTGACCAACCACTTCGGCGACAAGGTGTTCCGCACCATCGTGCCGCGCAACGTGCGCCTGGCCGAGGCGCCCAGCCATGGCCAGAGCATCGTCGGCTACGACCGCACCTCGCGCGGCGGCGTCGCCTACCTGGGACTGGCCGGTGAGATCGTGCGCCGCCGCAACGAACGCAATCGGCCGATGCCGGCCATGGAGACCATCTGATGAGCGCCAAGCCCCCCGCCCTCGGAGCGAAGAAGCGCGGCCTCGGCCGTGGCCTGGAAGCGCTGCTGGGGCCGAAGGGCGCGGCCGCGCCGGCGCCGACCGCCGAGCTGCAGCCGGGCGAGAGCCTGCGCCGCCTGCCGGTCGGGCAGCTGCAGCCGGGCAAGTACCAGCCGCGCCAGGAGATGGACGAGGCCAAGCTGCAGGAGCTGGCCGAGTCGATCAAGGCGCAGGGCGTGATCCAGCCGATCGTCGCCCGCGAACTGGCGCCGGGCAGTTTCGAGATCGTCGCTGGCGAACGCCGCTGGCGCGCCTCGCAACTGGCCGGCCTCAGCGAGGTGCCGGTGGTGGTGCGCGAGCTGGACGATCGCACCGTCATCGCCATGGCGCTGATCGAGAACATCCAGCGCGAGGATCTCAACCCGCTGGAAGAGGCGCAGGCGCTGCAGCGGCTGATCGACGAGTTCTCGCTGACCCACGCCGAGGCCGCCGAGGCGGTGGGCCGCTCGCGCGCGTCGGTGTCCAACCTGCTGCGCCTGCTGGAACTGCCGCCGGCGATCCGCGCGCTGCTGGAAGCGCGGCGCCTGGAGATGGGCCATGCGCGCGCGCTGCTGACGCTGTCGCCGGAGCTGGCCAGCCGCCTGGCCTCCGACGCCGCCGACCAGGGCTGGTCGGTGCGCGAGGTCGAGCACCGTGCGCAGCAGTTCGCTGCCGGCAAGGTGCCGAGCAACCGCAAGGCCAAGCCGGCGCGTACCGCGCCGCAGGCCGACATCGCCTCGCTGGAGACCGAGCTGTCCGAGTCGCTGGGCACCAAGGTGTCCATCGCCCATGGCCGCGGCGGCAAGGGCAAGCTGGTGATCCACTACACCGACCTGGACACGCTGGACGGCGTGCTCGAGAAACTGCGCCCGCGGCAGGCCTGAGCGCCGCCGCCCGCGTCCGCCAGGACCACCTTCGCCATGCATCCCAGCAAGGTCGACCGTCACCACCTGCTGCGCCTGACCGACCTGCCCAACGTCGGGCCGGCCTGCGAGAAGGACCTGCGCCTGATCGGCATCCGCGTGCCGGCGCATCTGCAGGGCCGCGATCCCTACGACATGTACGCACAGCTGTGTCTGCGCACCGGGGTGATGCACGACCACTGCGTGATCGACGTGTTCCTGTCGATCGTGCGCTTCATGCAGGGCGAGACGCCGCGCCCGTGGTGGGAATTCAGCAAGGAGCGCAAGGCGGCGCTGGCCAAGGACGCGCCGCTGACCCTGCGCTGAGGCCGCGCGCCGCGGCGCTGGCCAGCAACCGGAGCATTGCATGAGCAACGAGGACACGCAGATCAGCCCGGGCGGCAGCCCGATCCTGCAGCATCGCGAGGAAAAACCGTTCGCGCTGGCGCGCGGCGAGTCCTGCCTGGAGCAGATCGGTGCGCACATCGAACGCCACCTGGGGTCGGTCGCCGGCGTGCTGCACGAGATCATCTCCGACACCGTGCACCTGGATGTGCACGTGGTGCCCGCCACCGACGAGGTGCCGTATCTGCGGCTGGTCACCTCGGGGATGAGCGACCTGCCGATGGCCGTGCCCGAGGGCGTGGGGGCACCGCGCTTCATGGAGCTGATGCTGACCCTGCCGCCCGACTGGCCGATCACCCAGGACGATTTCCAGGATGAGCGCCATTACTGGCCGCTGCGCCTGCTCAAGACCCTGGCGCGGCTGCCGCACAAGTACGACACCTGGCTGGGCTTCGGCCACACCGTGCCCAACGGCCACCCGGCCGAACCGTACGCGCCCGGCATCGGCTTCGACGGGGCGATCGTGCTGCCGCCGGTGAGCACGCCCGAGGCGTTTGGGGAACTGGTCGTCGATGCCGACAAGACCATCGTGTTCATGACCCTGGTGCCGCTGTATCCGGAAGAAATGGCGCTCAAGCTGAAGAAGGGCGCCGAGGCGCTGATGGACCGCTTCGACGCCAAGGGCCTGCAGGACGTGATCGATCCCGCCCGGCCCAATGTCGCCCGCAAGCGCTTCGGGCTGTTCTGACCTGCCGTTCCGATCCACACACCGCGCACGCCGTTCCACGCTTTCCAGGACTTTCGCCATGCCCATCCTCGTCACCGGCGCCGCCGGCTTCATCGGTGCCCACACCGTCCGTGCGCTGCGCGCCGCCGGGCAACTGGTGGTGGGCCTGGACAACTACAACGACTACTACGACCCGCAGCTCAAGCGCGACCGCGTCGCCGCGCTGTGCGCGAACGCGGACATCCGCACCCTGGACCTGACCGACCGCGACGGCCTGGCCGCGCTGTTCGACGAGGTGCAGCCGACCCGCGTGGTGCACCTGGCCGCGCAGGCCGGGGTGCGCTATTCGCTGCAGAACCCCTACGCCTACGTCGACAGCAACCTGGTCGGCTTCGTCAACATGCTGGAGCTGTGCCGGCACCGCGGCGTGGAGCATCTGGTCTATGCCTCCAGCAGCTCGGTGTACGGCGATTCGGCGACGCCGCCGTTCTCCGAGGACCAGCGCATCGACCAGCCGCGCTCGCTGTACGCGGCGACCAAGGCCGCCAACGAGCTGATGGCGCACACCTATGCGCAGCTGTACGGCCTGCGCGCCACCGGGCTGCGCTTCTTCACCGTGTACGGCCCCTGGGGCCGTCCGGACATGGCGCCGCTGCTGTTCAGCCGCGCGGTGCTGGCCGGGCGCCCGATCGAGGTGTTCAACCACGGCCGCATGCGCCGCGACTTCACCTTCGTCGCCGACATCGTCGCCGGCGTGCTCGGCGCGCTCGATCACCCCTCCAGCGAGCCGGTGCCGCATCGCGTGTTCAACCTCGGCAATCACACTCCGGTGGAACTGGAGCGCTTCATCGCGGTGATCGAGGACGCCGCCGGGCGCAGCGCCGAGAAACAGTATCGGCCGATGCAGCCGGGCGACATGATCGAGACGATGGCCGATACTGCGCGGGCCCAGGCCGCGTTCGGCTTCGATCCGAGTACCCCGATCGAGGTCGGCCTGCCGCAGGTGGTGGCCTGGTGCCGGGAGTATTTCGGCGCCGCCGCCTGACGCTTCATCCGCGGATCATCGGTTCGCGGCACAATGCCTGCCGCTTTTTCCCCCACGCGCGCCCCGCGCCCAGCCTTGCCGAATCCATGAGCCAGCTTTCCCTCTCCGTCGTCGTCCCGGTGTTCAACGAGCGCGACAACGTGCCGCCGCTGGTCGCCGAGATCGTCGCCGCGCTGCGCGGCACGATCGATTTCGAGATCGTCTACGTCGACGACCATTCGCGCGACGACACCCTGGCGGTGCTCGAAGGGCTGAAGGCGTCCACGCCGGAGCTGCGCGTGCTGCACCATGTCAGCCAGAGCGGGCAGAGCACCGCAGTGCGCAACGGCGTCAAGGCTGCGCGCGGGCTGTGGATCGCCACCCTGGACGGCGACGGCCAGAACGATCCGGCCGACATCCCCAAGCTGCTGGCCGCGCGCCAGGCCGCCGAGCCGCTGGTCAAGCTGTTCGCCGGCTGGCGGGTGTCGCGGCAGGATTCGGGCAGCAAGCGCTGGGCGTCGAAGTGGGCCAACGCGATCCGCGCACGCATGCTGCGCGACGACACCCCGGACACCGGCTGCGGCATCAAGCTGTTCGAGCGCGAGGCATTCCTGGACCTGCCTTACTTCGACCACATGCACCGCTATCTGCCCGCGCTGATGCAGCGGGCCGGCTGGCAGACCCTGAGTGTGCCGGTCAATCACCGCCACCGCACCTCCGGCGTGTCCAAGTACAACAACCTCAACCGCGCCCTGGTCGGCATCCGCGATCTGCGCGGCGTGGCCTGGCTGATCGCGCGCAGCCGCCGCACCGCGGTGCAGGAGCGCTGAGATGGACGCGCATTTCCTAAACGAACCGATCCAGGCGCTGTACTGGACCGGGCTGCACGTCACCGGCTGGAAGCTGATCGGCTACGTCGGCGCGCTGATGTTCGGCGGCCGCTGGCTGGTGCAGTTCGTCGCCTCCAAGCGCGCCGGCAAGCCGGTGATCCCGCGCCTGTTCTGGTACATGAGCGTGATCGGCAGCCTGATGACGCTGAGCTACTTCATGTTCTCGGCCAAGCAGGACTCGGTGGGCGTGCTGCAGAACCTGTTCCCCGCCTTCACCGCCTTCTACAGCCTGTACCTGGACATCAAGCACCGCGGCTGGCACCGCGACCGCGCGACGCATTGAGCGCGGTGCCGCTGCGCGCGATTGCAGGCGGCGCATGATCGCAGGCGGCGCGTAACACTCTCCGATCGCGACCCGCCACTGTGGCAGGGACTTCAGTCCCGACGCGCGCATCTTCCACACCTCAGTGGTTCTACCGTCATTGCCGCCGATGACGCCAAGGCTCCACATGTGGGAGGGACTTCAGTCCCGACGCGTGAATCTTCCAGGTCGCGGGAGTGCCGCCCACTGCTTCACACAGCAGCGAGCACCGGCTTTCTGACGCCACGCCTGTGAGTTTCCCCACGCCTGTACCGGTCGATTCCCGATCGTCCCGCATGATCCGCCCTGCAACCCTGGCGTCATGCACAGCAGAACTCCCCGAGGTTACCGCGCGCTGCGTGCAGGACGCTGGAGCGAGACCGGGCGCATCTATCTGGTCACCACAGTCACCTCGCAGCGCCAGCGCCTGTTCGAGGACTGGCGCTGCGCGTGGGCAGCCGCGTCCTGCCTGGGCCATGCCGATACCTGGGCCGGCGCGCAGCTTCTGTGCTGGGTGCTGATGCCCGATCACTGGCATGGGCTGGTCATGCTCGAGCGCGGTGCTGCTCTGCCAACCGTCATGCGCGACGCCAAGGGCCGCGCCGCCAGGGCGGCCAATCATGCGCGGGGCCGCGGCGGCGCCGTGTGGATGGAGGGGTTCCACGATCGTGCACTGCGCGACGCGCGGCAGTTGCTGCCGGCAGCGCGCTACCTCGTCGCCGACCCGTTGCGCGCAGGGCTGGTGCGCCGCGTCGGCGACTACCCGTACTGGGATGCGGTTTGGCTGTGTCCGGCCGCTACCGCGCCGTGCGCGGCATCATGCTCGGGTGCAAGTGCGACGGCGTGATGCCGTGCAGACCGACGGTGAGGCTTGCGGTCGCATGGTCATGTCGGCACCAGCAGGCCTGCGACCGCTGTAATGGCTGCAGTTGCTGCTGGATGCTGTCGCAGGCGGAGCGACCGCGCATCGGGACTGAAGTCCCTCCCACAATGGGACGCCATCCTGCGCAGCGGCAGCGGCAGCGGCAGCGGTAGCGGCAGCAGCCGCATCCAGCCAGAGCTACAGCTACAGCTATAGCTAGGCCAGCGATGCAGTTCCTGAGTTGCAGCCCGGTACAACCGCTGCGAGGTGCGTTTCCGTTCCCTGCATCGCCCCACACAGGACTTCCGGCCCACCCGCCAGGCCGGGCGGTGATGCGATCATCGACGATCCGTTCCCGCCGTGTGCCGCCCATGCCGATGCTCGCCAAGACCCCGCTGGCCGTTTCCCTGCTGCTCGCTTTTGCCGTGGCCGCACCCGCACTGGCCGCACCGCCGTCGTCGGCGTCGTCCAGCGCAGCGCCGGCCACGGCCAATGCCAGCGCCGCCGATGCGCGGTTCCAGGCCATCTACGAGAAGGAGTGGGCCTGGCGCCAGGCGCAGCTCGGCCAGGCCGACGAGGACAGCGACAGCAGCGGCGACAACACCCATCTGCCCGACGTCGGCGCGGCGGCGCAGGCGGCGCGCCTGAAGGTGTGGGAGGACGTGCTGCGGCAGCTGGACACGCTCGATGCGACCCAGCTTTCGCCCGAGAACCAGGTCAACCTGGCGGTGTACCGGCCGCAGGTGGAGAACCTGGCCGCGTCGGTGCGCCTGCGCGCCTACGAGATGCCGTTCAATTCCGACAGCGCGTTCTGGTCGGACCTGGCGTTCATGGCCCGGCGCACGCTGCGCACGCCCGACGAGTACCGCGCCTACATCGCGCGGCTGGAGGACGTGCCGCGCTACTTCGCGCAGCAGACCGACAACATGCGCGCCGGGCTCAAGCGCGGCTTCAGCGTGCCGCGCGCGGTGCTCGACGGCCGCGATGGCGCCATCGCCACCGTGGCCGAACTGAAGGATCCGACCGCCGCGGTGCTGTACACGCCGTTCAAGCAGATGCCGGCGCAGATTCCCGCCGCCGAGCAGGCGCAACTGCGCGCGCAGGCGCAGGCGACGCTGCGCGACAAGGTGATCCCGGCCTACGCGCAGCTGCTGACCTTCTATCGCCAGGAGTACATGCCGCAGGCGCGCACCACGCTGGCGGCCGAAGCCCTGCCCGACGGCAAGGCCTACTACCGGCAGCAGATCCGCGAGTACACCACGCTGGACATGGACCCCGAGCAGATCCACCAGCTCGGCCTGCGCGAGGTGGCGCGGATCCAGAAGGAGATGGACGCGATCATCCAGCAGGTCGGCTTCCAGGCGCCGGCCGGGCAGAAGACCTTCCCGGCGTTCCTGCAGTTCCTGCGCACCGATCCGCAGTTCTACGTGAAGACCCCGCAGGAGCTGCTCGATCGCGCCGCATGGATCGCCAAGCGCGTGGACGGCGAGGTCGGCAAGTTCATCGGCACGCTGCCGCGCGGGCGCTTCACCATCGTGCCGGTGCCGGCGGACATCGCCCCGTTCTGGACCGCCGGCCGCGGCGGCGTCGGCACCTACTGGCTCAACACCTACGACCTGCCGTCGCGGCCGCTGTACAACCTGCCGGCGCTGACCCTGCACGAATCCTCGCCGGGCCATTCGCTGCAGGGTGCGCTGGCCGAGGAGCAGGGCGCGCAGCCGGCGTTCCGCCGCGAGAACTACATCTCGGCCTACGGCGAGGGCTGGGCGCTGTACACCGAGAAGCTGGGCAAGGAGATGGGCATTTACGCCACGCCCTACGAGGACTTCGGCCGGCTCAGCTACGAGATGTGGCGCGCCTGCCGCCTGGTGATCGACACCGGCGTGCACCACAAGGGCTGGACCCGCGCGCAGGCGCAGGCCTACCTGCGCGAGCGCACTGCGCTCAGCGAGCACGAGGTCACCACCGAGGTCGACCGCTACATTTCCTGGCCGGGCCAGGCGCTGAGCTACAAGCTCGGCGAGCTGACCATCCTCGACCTGCGCGCCGAGGCCGAGCGCGAACTCGGCGCGGACTTCGACATCAAGTCCTTCCACGACGCGGTGCTGCAGCAGGGCTCGGTGCCGCTGCCGGTGCTGCAGCAGCAGATCCGCGCCTACATCGCCGCACGCAAGAAGAAGGCCTGACCGCCGCCGCGCAGGCCGGCGCCGTTTCCTGCGGGAAGGGCGCCGGCTAGCGCCGGATCAGCCGGCGTGGCGCGGCCCGGCCACGCGTGCGGCGAACGTCGGCAACACCAGCAAGGTCAGCGCGGTGGCGGTGATCAGCCCGCCGATCACCACCGTCGCCAGCGGTTTCTGCACCTCCGCACCGGAGCCGCTGGCGATCGCCATCGGAATGAAGCCGACGATCGCGACCAGCGCGGTGGTCAACACCGCGCGGATGCGGCTGCCCGCGCCGTCGATCGCCGCCTGCAGCGGCAGGTCGCCGGCCTCCAGGCGCTCGCGGATCGCCTGCATCAGCACCAGGCCGTTCAAGGTGGCCACGCCGGAGACGGCGATGAAGCCCACCGCGGCCGACACCGAGAACGGCATGCCGCGCAGCAGCAGGGCCAGCAGGCCGCCGACCAGCGCCAGCGGCACGCAACTGAACACCAGCACCGCTTCCTTGACGCTGCGCAGAGCCATGAACAGCAGGCCGCCGATCAGCAGGAACACCACCGGCACCACGGTCGCCAGCCGCCGCTCGGCCCGCTGCAGGTTCTCGAACTGGCCGCCCCAGGTCAGGTAGGCGCCCGGCGGCAACGGCACGTCGGCCACCGCGGCCTGCGCCGCGCCGACGAAGCCGCCCAGGTCGCGGCCGCGCACGTTGGCCTGCACCACCACGCGGCGGCTGCCGTTGTCGCGGCTGATCTGGTTCGGCCCTTCGCTGACGGCGATGCGCGCCACCGACGACAGCGCAATCACCTGCCCAGTCGGCGTGGCGATCGGCAGCGCGGCCAACTGATCCGGATCGTTGCGCGCGGCATCGTCCATCCGCACCACCACGTCGAAGCGGCGGTCGCCCTCGAAGATCTTGCCGGCGGCGCGGCCGCCGATGCCGGTGGCCAGCGCGTCGCTCACATCCGCCGCGCTCAGCCCGACCTGTGCCGCCGCCATGTGGTCGATGGTCACGTCGAGCGTGGGCAGGCCGGAGATCTGCTCCACCCGCACGTCGGCCGCGCCCTCCACCGCGCGCAGCGTCGAGGCGACCTGCTCGGCCACCTTCTGCAACTGGCCGAAGTCGTCGCCGAAGATCATCACCGCCAGGTCGGTGCGCACGCCGGAGATTAGTTCGTTGAAGCGCAATTCGATCGGTTGGCTGAACTCGAAGCTGTTGCCGAGCTGCTGTCCCGCCAGCGCCTCCAGGCGGGCCACCAGTCGCTCCTTGTCCAGCGCCGGATCGGGCCAGTCCTTGCGCGGCTTGAGCACGATGACGCTGTCGGAGATGTTGGTCGGCATCGGGTCGATCGCCGCCTCGGCGGTACCGGTCCGCGAGAACACCGTTGCCACTTCCGGCTGCGCGGCGATGGCTTTTTCCAGCGCCAGCTGCATCGCCAGCGACTGTTCCAGCGAGGTGGACGGCACGCGCAGGGCCTGCATCGCCACGTTGCCTTCGTCCAGCGTCGGCATGAATTCGCGGCCCAGCATCGCGAACGCGCCGATCCCCGCCAGCAGCATCGCCACCGCGCCGGCGGCGACCGTGCGCGGATGCGCGACGGCGGTGCGGATCACCGGCGCGATGCGCGTGCGCAGTGCGCGGAGCAGCCGCGTTTCGTGCGCGTCGTCGGTCGCATGCGCCGCGTCGTCCTGCAGCGTCGGCTCGCGCACCAGCAGCGCGGCCATCGCCGGCACGAAGGTGAAGGAAAACAGGAACGCACCGACCAGGGCCAGCATGAAGGTGGCCGCCATCGGCTGGAACGTCTTGCCCTCCACGCCTTCCAGGGTGAGGATCGGCGCGAACACCAGCAGGATGATCAACTGGCCGAAGGCGGCCGGCCGCGCCATCTTGCGCGCCGCCTCGGCGGCCACGCCCAGGCGCTCGGCGGCGCTCAACCCGCGGCCCAGCGCGGCGCGACGCTGGCCGAGCATGAGCAGGGTCGACTCGACCACGATCACTGCGCCGTCCACCAGGATGCCGAAGTCCAGCGCGCCCAGGCTCATCAGGTTGCCGCTGATGCCGAAGCGCTGCATGCCGATCACCGCGAACAGGAACGACAGCGGAATCACCAGCGCGGCGATCGCGGCCGCGCGCAGGTTGCCCAGCAGCAGGAACAGGATCACCACCACCAGCAGCGCGCCCTCGGTGAGGTTCCTGGCCACGGTCTTGATGGTCGCGTTGACCAGCACGCTGCGGTCCAGCACCGGCGCCGCCACGATGTCAGGCGGCAGCGACGCGTTCACCTGCGCCAGCCGCGCGGCCGCGGCCTGCGCCACAGTGCGGCTGTTGCCGCCGGCGAGCATCAGCGCGGTTCCCAGCACCGCCTCGTGGCCGTTGCGGCTGGCCGCGCCCAGGCGCGGGGCGCGACCGGAGGCGACCTCGGCCACGTCGGCCACGCGCACCACGATGCCGTTGCGGATGGCCACCGGCGCCTGCGCCAGATCGTCGGCGCTCAGGGCCAGGCCGTCTGCGCGCACCACCAGGCCTTCGCCGGCGCGCTGCACGAAGCCGGCGCCGGCCTGCACGTTGGCGCGCTGCAGGGCGGTGACCAGGTCGGCCAGGCCCAGGCCGTGCGCGGCCAGCCTGGCAGTGTCCGGATGCACGCCGTATTCCTTGACGTAGCCGCCGACCGTATCGACGCCGGCTAGTCCCGGGCTGGCTCGCATCTGCGGCGCGATGATCCAGTCCTGCACGGTGCGCAGATAGGTGGCGCGCTCCTGCGGTGTGCGCAGCAGCTCGCCCTCCGGCGTGCGATAGACCGCGCCGGCCTGCCAGCCCGCCGCGCCCGGCCGGGCCAGCCGGGACGGATCGAACGCGGTGAAGTCCACCGTCCACATCAGTACCTCGCCCAGGCCGGTGGTCACCGGCGACAGCCGTGGCGTCACGCCGTCGGGCAACGCCTCGGCCGCCTCGCGCATGCGTTCGGCCACCTGCTGGCGCGCGAAGTAGAGGTCGGTCGCATCGGTGAAGATCGCGGTGACCTGCGAAAAGCCGTTGCGCGACAGCGAGCGGGTCGCGGTCAGGCCGGGGATGCCGGCCAGCGCGGTTTCCAGCGGGTAGGTCACCTGCCGCTCGATCTGCTCCGGGGTCAGGGCCGGCGCCACCGTGTTGAGTTGCACCTGGCGGTTGGTGATGTCCGGTACCGCGTCGATCGGCAGCCTGCCCAACTGGAACAGGCCCACGGCGGCGAGCAGCGCGGCCAGCGCCACCACCAGCCAGCGGTGGCGCACGGCGGTGTCGATGATCAGCTTGAACATGGTCGCCTCCTCAGTGGCCGTGGTCGGCGTCGCCCTTGGCCAGTTCGGCCTTGAGCAGGAAGGCGTTGGCGCCGACGATGCGTTCGTCGCCGCGCAGTCCGCCGAGGATCTCGATGCGGTCGCCGGCGCGCCGCCCGACCAGCACCGGCTGCGCCTTGAAGCCGCCAGCGACCGCCACGAACACCGCGTTGCGGCCCTCGACGGTCTGCACCGCATCGGTGGGGACGCTGAGCGCGCCGTCCTGGCCGTCGGTGACCAGCACCGCCGAGACCGGCGAGCCGGCCGGCGGCAGGGACGCATCGACCGGCATCGCGCGGATCACCGCGGCACCGCCCTGCTGGCGCAGGTCGGCCGCCGCCGCCGTGACCCGGGCGGCGAAGCTGCCACCCGTTCCGCGCACCTCCAGCGCCATGCCGGGCGCGACCTGCGCCGCCAGCGCCGGCGGCGCGCTGAACACCAGCTCGTTCATCGCCGGATCGGCGACCTCGGCCACCACGCTGCCGGCCGCGACCACGCTGCCGGGCGTGACCTGCACGTTGCCGACGATGCCGGCCACCGGGCTGACGATGCGCACGCGGCCGCTGGCATCGGGGGCACCGCTGGCCGCGGCCTGCGCCTGCGCGGCAGCGGCCTGGGCCTGCGCCGCCAGCGCCCGCGCGTGCGAGGTTTCCAGCTCCTGGCGGGCGACCACGCCCTGTTCGACCAGGGCGCGGTCGCGGGCATGCACCAGGCCGGCGGCCTTGGCCTCGGCCGCGGCCGCCAGTGCATTGGCGCGGAACACCGCGGCCTCGCCGCTGACCACGATGGCCAGCGGCTGCTGCGCCTGCACCGCGTCGCCTGGCGCGACCAGCACGCGCTCGACCCGGCCGGTCACAGTCGAGGCGACCGAGGCGCGCGCGCCCACCGCCGGTTCGACCCGCCCGGCCAGGCGCACCGAGGCGCCGCCGCCGCGGCCGACCGCGACCACATCCAGGCCGGAGGCGGCGATCTGTTGCGGCGTCAGCCGCACCACGTCGCCGGTTTCGGCATCCGCGTGGGCAGTGGCATCGGTCTTGGCCACCGGTGCGTGGGCTGCGTCCTTGCCCTCGGCGCCACGGTCGTGCGCGGCGTCGGCTGCCGGGGCGGCCTGCCTGTCGCCGGCGCAGGCGCCCGGCAGGAGTGCCAGCAGCAGGCTGGCGGCAAGGGAGATCGGACGGGACAGGTTCATTGGGCCTCCATGAACGGCGCGCGCCCTTCCAGGCGGGCCAGCTCGATTTCCGCCGCGACGCGCGCCAGGCGCGCGTCCACGGCAATGCCGCGCGCGGCGATGAGCGCAGCGCGGGTGCTGCGCAGTTCCAGTTGCGTGATGCGTCCGGCGTCGACGCCGATGCGGGCCAGGCGATAGGCCTCCTGCGCCGCCGCCACGCCGTCGTCGGCGGCGCGCGTGCGGCTGCCGGCGGCCTTCAGCGTGGCCAGCGCGGCCAGGCGGTCGGCGGCACTGGTGCGACGTTGTTGCTCCAGGCGCGCCTCCGCCGCGCGCTGTTCGGCGCTGGCGGCACGGATGCCGCCGCGGTTGCGATCGAACAGCGGCAGGCTGAGGCTGACGCCGAGCGTGTAGGCGTGGGCGCGGTCTTCGCGGAACCGCGTCTGCGCGGCGGTCAGGCTCAGCTCGGGCAGGGCACGCTTGCGCTCCACCTCGACCTGGCGATCAGCAGCTTCGGCTTCCGCAGCGGCGATGCGCACCGGCAGCGCTGCCGCCTCGGTCGCGCGCGGCGACGGCGGCGTGCGGTCGAGCAGGCTGCCATCGAGGGACTGCACCGGCGTCTCCAGCAGGGCGATCGCCGCCAGGCGCGCCAGCGCCGCGTCGCGGAACGCCTGCGCTTCGTCCAGCGCCGCAGTGGCATCGGCCACTTCGCTGCGCGCCTGCACCGCGCGCAGTCGCGGCTCGCGGCCCTGCGCGACCATCGCCTCGACGGCGGCCGCATCGTCGCGGATCAGGCCCAGCGCTTCCTCGGCCAGCGCGTAGCGGCGCAGCGCGCTTTCGGCCAGCGCGTAGGCCGAGGCCACCTCGCCGGCGGCCTCGCTGCGGCTCTGCGTGCCGCGCAGGGCCGCAGCGTCGGCGTCGGCGCGGGCCGCGCGGAGGCGCGCGCCGCGTTGGCCCCACAGTTCCAGCGGTTGCGACAGGGTCAGCGAGGTTTCGGCCCGGTCGGTGCCCGCATAAGTGCCGCTGCCCCAGGCGTTTTCGGTGGACCAGGACAGCGACGGGTTGGGCAGCGCCCGCGCCTGTTCGGCGCGCGCATCGGCGGCCTCGGTCAGCGCCGCGCCGACGCGGCTGCCGGGCAGTTGATCGAGACGTTGCAGCAAGGTGTCGTACGAAGGGGCGGTCTGCGCCATCGCCAGCGCGGCCGGGGCCAGGCCCAGCAGCACGGCGACGACCCGCCCGGCCGCGCGCGGCGGCCGACGTGTCGGAGTCGACATGAGGAAATTCCAGAGGTGAGGGAAACGGAAACCCGCGATCGCGGGACACGCTCAACTCACGCTCTGGGTGGGCGCTTCAATCCGTCCTGGACGACGCCTGCAGGGGAGGCGTCGACGGCCTGCATCCAGCGCGCCGGTCGCGGCGCGCCGAACACGGCGAGGGCGCTCGCCGGCAGGCTCAGATTCGAGTGGTGGCAATGGTTGTGGCTGCAGGCGCCGGCATGCTTGCCGTCGCTGTCCTCGCCATCGGCATGCGCCGCGGCGGGCGCGTGCACGGCGTCGGCCGATTCCGGCTCCAGCGCGCAGGCCAGCGCATCGGCCACCGGCACGACCACGAACGCCGCCAGCAGCAGCATCAGCAGGGAGGTACGCAGTGGACGGAACAGGCGGCGCATGGTCCGGACGAGGCTAGCAAGCGGCTTGCGCCGGATACAATAGCAACGCCCGCCTGGTCCATCCGCCCGGACCTGCGCGCGGCGCCTGGTCCTGTGGACAACTTGCACAAGCCCTTGATCGCCTGCATAATGCGCGGCTCGCTGTGCCCGACGAGGTCGGGGCCGGCGGCCGGATGCGCGATCTCCGGCCGGCCTTTCCCAGCGTAACCGCTTGATTTCCCACGTCGCGTGGTGGCCGCAGGGCTGCCGGGGCCGCCGTCTCCCAGGCTATGGGCGACCAAACTACTATCGAGGTGCGCAATGTCCCGCGTATGCCAAGTGTCCGGCAAGCGTGTGCAGACGGGTAACAACGTCTCCCACGCCAACAACAAGACCCGCCGTCGTTTCCTGCCCAACCTGCACGAGCGCCGCTTCTGGGTCGCCAGCGAGAACCGCTGGGTCAAGCTGAAGGTTTCCGCGCACGCGCTGCGCACCATCGACAAGAACGGCATCGACACCGTTCTGGCTGAGCTGCGTGCGCGCGGCGAAAAGGTCTGAGGAGTAGAGCATCATGGCAGGCAAGCGCGATAAGGTCCGTATGATTTCCTCGGCCGGTACCGGCCACTTCTACACCACGGACAAGAACAAGAAGAACACCCCGGGGAAGATGGAATTCCTCAAGTACGATCCGGTCGTGCGCAAGCACGTCCTGTACAAGGAAGGCAAGATCAAGTGATCGGCTGATCCTCGGATCGCTGCTCACGTTGCACACGGAACCCGCCGCAAGGCGGGTTTCGTGCGTCTGGAGCAAGGAAAAAGCGCACCGCCGCTGCGGCCATGGTTGCGTTTGCCGGCGCAGTCCGCAGAATCGGGCGACCTGGGTTGCGAGGATCGCGATGCTGCCGGTCTGGTTGGAAGGCACGTGGCTGCTGGCGCTGGACTGGCTGATCCGGCTGGTGGCGCTGTTGTGGATCCCCACCCGCACCACGCCCGGCGCGGCGCGCAGCTGGCTGTTGCTGGTGGGCTTCGTGCCGTTGCTGGGGCTGCCGCTGTACCTGTTGCTCGGCCACCCCTGGCTGTCGCGCGAGCGCGTCCGCCGCCAGGCGCTGGCCTCGCAGGTGATCCGCGAGCAGCAGGTGCCGCTGACCGCGCTGCGCTGGGCGCCGCCGGCCGATACCGTGGTCGCCGAAGTGGTGCCGCTGGTCGAGCGCCAGGGCGACTTCATGCCGACCCACGGCAACAGCGTCGAGCTGCTCGACCGCTACGCGCCCTCGCTGCAGGCGCTGATCGACGACATCGATGCGGCGGTCGAGCGTGTGCACCTGCTGTATTACCTGATGTTCGACGACGCGGTCGGCGACGCGGTGAGCGCGGCGCTGCTGCGCGCCGCCGCGCGCGGCGTGCAGTGCCGGCTGCTGCTGGATGCGCGCGGCGGCCGCCGCGGCCTGCGTCGCTACCGCAAGCGCCTGCATGCGGCCGGGGTCGAGGTGCAGGCGCTGCTGCCGGGCGGGCTGCGCTGGCGCCGCAGCGGCCGCATGGACCTGCGCAACCACCGCAAGATCGCGGTGATCGACAACCGCGTCGGCTACATCGGCTCGCAGAACCTGGCCGAACCGCAGTTCGTCCCCGGCCATCCCAACCGCGAGCTGGTGGCGCGGGTGCAGGGGCCGGTGGTGGCGCACCTGGAAGCGGTGTTCGCCAGCGACTGGTTCATCGAGACCGGGCAGCGCCTGAGCGTGGTCGCGCCCGGCTCCATCCACGGCGGCGGCGTCGCCGCGCAGCTGTTGCCCAGCGGGCCGGCGTACCCGTTCGAGAACGCCCGCGACACGGTCAACGCGCTGATCCATCTGGCACGGCGGCGCATCGTCATGGTCACGCCGTATTTCGTGCCGGACGAGGCCACGCTCAGCGCGCTGCGCATCGCCGCGCTGTCCGGGGTGGACGTGCAGTTGATCCTGTCCGAGAGCAACAACCAGCGGCTCACCGCCTGGGCGCAGGAGGCGTATTACGACGAACTGCTGCGCAGCGGGGTCAAGATCGCGCTGTACCGGCCGTGCTTCCTGCACGCCAAGCACCTGAGCGTGGATGAGGGCATCGCCCTGGTCGGCTCGATCAACCTGGACATCCGCTCGTTCGCGTTGAACGCCGAGGTCGGCATGCTGTGCTACAGCGCCGCGGTGGTGCAGCGGCTGCGCGCGGTGGAGGCCGACTACCTGGCCGACGCGCGGGTGCTGACGCTGCAGGATTGGCGCAAGCGGCCGGCCTGGCGGCGCAGCCGCGAAGGCATCGCGCGCCTGGCCGATGCACTGATGTGACGCATGCCGATGACAGGCGCATGACGCGCTCATGCGCGATCGGTGCCGGCACATGCACCACGGTTCTCAGCCGCGGGCCGGGCCGGTGGGGGCTTCCCTTACAATCGCGGCATGAATGAGCTTGTGCCCAGCGAACCGGCCGCCGACGACTGCGACATCGCCATCGTTGGCGGCGGCGCGGCCGGCGTGCTGGTCGCCTTGCACGTGCTGCGCCAGGCCGGCACGGCGCTGCGCGTGCAACTGATCGAATCGCAGCCGGCGCTGGCGCAGGGCGTGGCCTATGCGACGCCCTGCGCCGAACACCTGTTGAACGTGACGGCCGGGCGCATGAGCGCCTTCGCCGAGGCGCCCGACGACTTCCTCGACTGGCTGCAGCAGCAGGCGTTGTATCCGCAGCTGTCGCGCGCCGCACTGGCCGAGGCCTATGTGCAGCGCCGCCATTACGCCGCCTATCTGCGCGCACGCCTGTGGCAGGCGCAGACCGCCGGGCCGGCGCGCCTGCAATGGCGGCAGGCGCGGGTGCTGGCGCTGCATCCGCAGCCGACCGGCGGTCAGATTCTGCAATTGCACGACGGTGGACAGCTGCACGCCGGTGCCACCGTGCTGGCGCTGGGCAACAGCCTGCGTCCGCTGCCGGCGCGCGGCGCTCCCGGTCTCGACGCGCCGTCGCGGGTCGAGGCCTGGGACTACGCGCAGTTGCAGGCGATTCCGCGCGAAGCCACGGTGTGCATCGTCGGCTCCGGCCTGAGCATGGCCGACAGCGTGCTGACGCTGCTGGCCAATGCGCACCGCGGCCCGGTGCACGTGGTCTCGCGGCACGCGCTGCTGCCGCTGCCGCACGCCGCGCATGGCGCGCCGGCCGACTTCGATGCGCAGGCGCTGCTGGCGATGCCGCTGCGCCAGCGCGTGCGCGCGCTGCGACGCCACGCCGCCGCGGCACAGGCGCAGGGCCGGCCCTGGCAGAGCGTGATGGACCGGATACGCCCGCTGAGCCAGGCGCTGTGGCAATCGCTGTCGATCACCGAGCAGCGCCGTTTCCTGCGCCATGTGGTGCGCTACTGGGACGTGCACCGTCATCGCATCGCCGCGCCGGTCTTCGCGCAATTGCAGGCGATGCGCCGGGTCGGTCAGTTGCGCCTGCACCGCGCGCGGCTGGACACGGTGTTCCCGGTCGGCGCCTGCGTGCAGGTCAACGGCATGGGCGCCGACGGTGCGCCGCTGCAGCTCGACGCGCACTGCGTGATCAACGCCACCGGCGTCGAACTGCGCGCCCAGACCATGCGCAATCCGCTGCTGCACCAGTTGCTCGGTTGCGGCCATGCGCAGCCGGGGCCGCACGGCATCGGCGTGGGCAGCGCCGCCGACGGCGCGCTGCTCGACGCCGACGGCCGCGCCACGCCGCGTATCCGCGTGCTCGGCAGCCTGCGCATCGGCAGCCTGTGGGAAAGCCTGGCGATCCCCGAGCTGCGCGTGCAGGCGCAGCAGACCGCGCAGGCGCTGCTGGCGCTGGACGTGTCGGCCCGCGTCGCTGCGCAATGAACACCGCGGAACAGGCCTCGCTACGATGTATGTCGGCGCGGTGGTGACATCCGAAGGCCTCCCATCGCGCTCATTGCCACAGCGGACCGAGGTGTGACCGCGTAGAAGCGGCTTCAGCCGCGACAGGCCTTCGCCGGTCACGCCCATCGCGGCTGAAGCCGCTCCTGCACGAGACTTCCCCGCAGGCATCAGCGGCTTTCATCCACCGCGTCTTGCGGTGTGCGCCCGAGCAACAGGCAGATCGCGATCGCCGCCAGCGCGGTGATCGCCGCCAGCACCCGGGTGAGCGTGCCGAAGGCCGCCGCGTAGGCCAGCCGCAGTTGCGTCGCGGACAGCGCGCCCTCGGCCATGGAGGCGGACAGATCGCCGGCGACCAGCCGCTGCGCGGTGTCCGCCAGGGCCGCGTGCGGCAGCAGCGGCGCGACCGCGGCCAGCCGCACCTGCACCAAGGCCGCGAGCAGGGCCGCCACGCTGGCCAGGGCGATGCCTTCGCCGGCCACGCGCAGCGTGCCGAACAGGCCGGCGGCCATGCCGGCGCGTTCGACCGGCACCACGCTCACCGACAGCGCATCCATCAGGCCCCAGGGCAGGGCGGTACCAGCACCGATCAACAACAATGCCGGCAGCGCCTGCGCCGGGGGCCGCGCGCCGAGCCAGCACAGGCCGGCCGCGGCCGCCGCCAACCCGGCTGCCGACAGCCAGGCCGGGGCGATGCGCTGTGCCAGCACCGCGGCCAGGCTCGGCACCAGCAGCATCGGCGCCGACAACGCCAGCAGCGTCAGGCCGGCACTGGCCGCCGGCGTGCCATCCACGCCGATCATGCGCAGCGGCAGCAGCACCAGCAGCACCACGTAGCTGGTGCAGGTGGCGACCGGCAGCAGCTGCACGCCGACGAAGCGCCGGTAGCGAAACAGGCTCAGGTCCAGCAGCGGATGCCGGCGGCGCCGTTCGATCCACACGAAGGCGAGCAGCAGCAGGGCCGCGGCACCGAGCAGGGCCAGCGTCGCGGCGCTGCCCCAGCCGCTGTGCGGGCCCTGGATCAGGCCGGCGGTGAACAGCGCCAGCGCCGCGCTGAAACACAGCGCGCCAGCGCGGTCGGGCGGACCGCCGGCCTGAGCGCGCGAGGCCGGCAGCCAGCGCGCGGCCAGGGCCCACGCCAGCGCCGCGAGCGCGGCCATGCCGAAGAAGATCGCGCGCCAGCCCAGCCGTTCGCTCAGCGCGCCGGCGGCCAGCGGGCCGAACGCCAGGCCGGTGCCGAAGGTGGTGCCGAGCAGGCTGAACGCGCGCGTGCGCGCCGCGCCGGTGTACAGCTGGGCCAGCGCCGCGGTGCCGGCGGCGAGCGCGGCGGCGGCACCGACGCCCTGCAGCGCCCGCCACAGGTCGATCGCCGCGACCGAGCCGGCCACGGCCACGCCCAGGCAGGCGCTGGCGAACAGCGCCAGACCGCCGAGGAACACCCGGCGCCGCCCATGCCGATCGGCGAGCGCGCCGGCGGCCAGCAGCAGGCTGCCGAAGCTGAGCATGAAGGCGTTGGTGATCCAGGCCAGGGCCAGCGCGCTGCCGCCCAGGGCCGCGCCGATCGCCGGGGTGGCGACGGCACCGCCGGAGAAGTTCAGCGGCAGCGCCAGGGCGGCCAGGCACACCGCGGCCAGGGCGGCGCCGCGGCGCGGCAGGGGAGTGGAATCGGGAGACGAAGCGGAGGTCATCGGAGCGGCTCTGGCGGCGGATGTCGGAAGGCCACTAGAGATACCGAGGCGGCAATTCGCGAAAAAGGCCGCGATCCTCCGCACTTTGCGGAATGGAACGCTCTAATATCGCCAGATGGATCGCCTCACCGGCATCGTCGCCTTCGTCCGGGCCGCCGAACAGCGCAGCTTCGTCGGCGCCGGCCGCGTGCTCGGCATCTCGGCCTCGGCGGTGGGCAAGAGCGTGGCCGCGCTGGAGCGCGAGTTCGGCGTGCGCCTGCTGCAGCGGACCACCCGGCGCATCGCGTTGACCGCCGAAGGCGCGCTGTTCCTGGAGCATTGCCAGCGCGTGCTGGCCGATCTGCGCGAGGCCGAGGAGGCGCTGGCGCAGACCCGGCAGGCGCCGCGCGGGCGGCTGCGGGTCGGCCTGCCGACCATCGGCTACCGCTTCCTGGTGCCGCTGCTGCCGGAGTTCCGCCGGCGCTATCCGGACGTGGAGCTGGACCTGGAGTTCGACGACCGCGTGGTCGATCTGCTCGAACACGGCCTGGATGCGGTGATCCGCAGCGGCGTGCAGGCCGACTCGCGGCTGCTGGCGCGACGCCTGGGGCCGTTCCGTTTCTGCCTGTGCGCCGCGCCGGACTACCTGCGCCGCCGCGGTGTGCCGCAGACCCCGGCGGCGCTGGCCGCGCACGATGGCGTGCTGTTCCGCGTTCCCGACACCGGCAAGCCGCAGGATTGGCCGTTGGCCGAACCGGCGCCGCTGCCGCCGGCGGTGCTCACCTGCAACAACATGGAAGCGGTGCGCGCCGCGGCGATCGCCGGCCTGGGCATCGCCTGCATGCCGGCGTTCCTGGCGCAGGACGCGTTGGCCGATGGCCGCCTGCAGCCGGTGCTGGACGCGCACATGGCCGACGGCGGCGCGTTCTTCGTGGTGTGGCCGTCGCGTCGGCAACTGTCGCCGAAGCTGCGCGTGTTCGTGGATTTCCTCGCCGAACGGCTGTTCCGCACCGATTGACGCCACGTCGTGTGCCGGGCGACGCGCGCTGTCGCAGCCGCTGCGCCGCCGCACCGGCTAAAATGCGCGGGTGGATGTCTCTCATTTGCTCGACGATCTGAACCCCGCCCAGCGCGAGGCCGTTTCCGCAGCGCCCGGCCACTATCTGGTCCTGGCCGGCGCCGGCTCCGGCAAGACGCGCGTGCTCACCCATCGCATCGCCTGGTTGCACCAGGTGCATGGGGTGCCGGTGCACGGGATCCTGGCGGTCACTTTCACCAACAAGGCCGCGGGCGAGATGCGCCACCGCGCCGACCTGCAGTTGCGCAACGGCAGCCGCGGCATGTGGATCGGCACCTTCCACGGCCTGGCGCACCGCCTGCTGCGCCTGCACTGGCAGGACGCGAAGCTGCCCGAGAGCTTCCAGGTGCTCGACGCCGACGACCAGCTGCGGCTGGTCAAGCGCGTGGTGCAGCAGCTGGAGCTGGACGAGGGCAAGTACCCGCCCAAGCAGATCGTGTGGTGGATCAACCAGCAGAAGGACGAGGGCCGCCGCGCCCAGCACATCCAGCCGGAACCGCGCGACGAGTGGGTGACCACCCTGCGCAACGCCTACGCGCTGTACCAGGAGCGCTGCGACCGCGCCGGCCTGGTCGACTTCGCCGAACTGCTGCTGCGCGCACACGAATTGTTGCGCGACACCCCGGCGCTGCTGGCGCACTACCGCGCCCGCTTCGGCGAGATCCTGGTCGACGAATTCCAGGATACCAACGCCATCCAGTACGCGTTCGTGCGCGTGCTCGCCGGCGACAGCGGCCACGTGTTCGTGGTCGGCGACGACGACCAGGCGATCTATGGCTGGCGCGGCGCCAAGGTCGAGAACGTGCAGCGCTTCCTCACCGATTTCCCCAGCGCGCAGACCATCCGCCTGGAGCAGAACTACCGCTCCAGCGCCAACATCCTCAACGCCGCCAACGCGGTGATCGCGCACAACCCCGACCGTATCGGCAAGCAGTTGTGGACCGATTCGGGCGATGGCGAGCCGATCGACCTGTACGCGGCCTACAACGAGGTGGACGAGGCGCGCTACGTGGTCGAGCGCATGCGCCAGTGGGTGCGCGACGGCGGCAGCTACAGCGAGGCGGCGGTGCTCTACCGCAGCAACGCGCAGTCGCGCGCGTTCGAAGAGGCGCTGATCGCCGAGCAGGTGCCGTACCGCGTCTACGGCGGCATGCGCTTCTTCGAGCGCGCCGAAATCAAGGACACCCTGGCCTATCTGCGCCTGGTCGCCAATCGCGCCGACGATGCGGCGTTCGAACGCGCGGTCAACACTCCGCCGCGCGGCATCGGCGACCGCACCCTCGACGAGGTGCGGCGCCTGGCACGCGCGCAGTCGCTGTCGCTGTGGGCGGCGGCGCAACAGGCCGCGCAGCAGGGCGGCGACCTGGCCGCACGCGCGCGCAACGCGCTGGGCCAGTTCCTCGGCCTGATCGAACAACTGGCCCTGGACGTGGCCGGGCTGCCGCTGCCCGAACAGATCGATCAGGTGCTGGCGCGCTCCACCCTGCGCGAGCACTGGGGCAAGGAGAGCCGCGGCGGGCTGGATTCGGAATCGCGCACCGACAACCTCGACGAACTGGTGTCGGTGGCCTCGCGCTTCGTCCGCGCCGACGGCGACGAGGACGCCGACGAAGGCCGCCAGGCGATGACCGAGCTGGTCGCGTTCCTCGCCTACGCCTCGCTGGAGGCCGGCGAAGGCCAGGCCCAGGCCGGCGAGGAAGGCGTGCAGCTGATGACCCTGCACTCGGCCAAGGGCCTGGAATTCCCGATCGTGTTCCTGGCCGGCATGGAAGACGGCCTGTTCCCCAGTGCGCGTTCGCTGGAAGAGAGCGGGCGCCTGGAGGAAGAGCGGCGCCTGGCCTACGTCGGCATCACCCGTGCCCGCCACAAGCTGGTGCTGAGCTACGCCGAGTCGCGGCGCATCCACGGTCAGGACAACTACAACGTGCCCTCGCGCTTCCTGCGCGAGATCCCGCGCGAACTGCTGCACGAAGTGCGGCCGAAGGTGCAGGTCTCGCGCAGCGCCTCGCTGGGCGCGCCGCGCAGCCTGGGGCACAGCGTGATCGAGGCCCCGGCGATCAAGCTCGGCGCCAACGTGCAGCACCCCAAGTTCGGCGGCGGCGTGGTCATCGACTACGAAGGCAGCGGCGCCCACGCCCGCGTGCAGGTGCAGTTCGACGAGGCCGGCGCCAAGTGGCTGGTGATGGCGTACGCCAATCTGACCCTGTTGTAGGTGCGCTCTTCGGTCCCGTTTGCGGACGCGGCGGGATGGCGACATGCTCGACGTTCTAAATGTCTTCAATAGAAGACTTAAAGCTGCATAAGATTCATAATTGAAGACTATTCTTCGATTTGCGGCCGATGTCTGCCGCGGTATGATGTATCCGATTAATTGCATAAACGCCGTTTGCGTATCGGATTGAAGACATGGCTGCTTACGACAGGTTGTCGCCATTGGCGAGCTCGGCCATCACGTCGCTGGGAGACGTCATTCGTCGCGGCCGTAGAGCCCGGACGATGACCCAGGAGGAACTGGCCGAGCGTGCCCGGGTCAGCCGTCTGACCGTCCTCAAGATCGAATCGGGCAATCCCGGCGTCGCCATCTGGGCGTGGGTCAGCGTCATGGAAGTGCTGGGCCTGCTTGGCACATTGCAGGCATTGCACGATCCGGTGGCGCAGGCCATGGATGCGGCGCATGGACGCCGGGTGCGCAAGCGCGATCTGCGCAAGAAACTGGATTTCTGACGATGCCGGTCCACGAACGTTACGTCATGATCCGCCTTGAGGGAGCCGATCAGGACGTGCCCGCAGGGCTGCTGACGCTGGTGGAAACGCACGCCGCATCAGTCGGTAGCCGGTTTGCCTATGGCATGCGCTATTCCCGCCGCCCCGGCGCCATCGACGTCGATCCCCGCAGCCTGCGCCTGGACGAAGTAGTGCCCGGTATCGAGGTCGCGCCGCCGGGCGATCTCGCCCTGTTCGGCGCCATCCGCGATGCCCTTCCCGATGCCTGGGGCCGGCGCGTGCTTGCCAACACGCTGCGCATCCAGGAAGGCCAACTCAACGACCGGGTGCTGATCGACAATTCCAGTCCCAACCGCAGCGGTGCCCTCGATTTCCGTCGCCGTCCCGAAGACGCGCCGCACGACAGCGGTCTGCTGCGGCCGATGCATCTGGATCACCTGCTCGATGCCGCCGAGCGAATCGAAGAGGGCGAGTCCGTTCCGCAACACTTGCTCGAGCTGCTGGGCGAGGCGCCCACGCTCGGCGGCATGCGGCCCAAAGCGGTGCTGGTCGATCAGGGACGGCAGTGGTTGGCCAAGTTCCCGACCCGGCGCGATCCGTTCGACATTCCCTTGATCGAGCACGCCACGCTGGAACTGGCCCGTCTTGCCAAGATGGATGTTCCCGACACCCGGCTGATCGATGTGCCAGGTCGCGGGACGGTGATGATGATCGCGCGCTTCGATCGCGGCACGGAGGCCGAGGGCTATCGCAAATGGCATATGGTCAGTGCGCTGACGGCGCTGGGCGTGCATGAAATGGATTCGCCGAAGATGGCCTATGCGGACATCGCCGACGCGCTGGGCCGGCTGGGTGCGGCGGGACAGGTGACTGCCGATCGCCACGAACTGTTCCGGCGCATGGTGTTCAACATTCTGGTCTGCAACGACGACGACCATCTCCGCAACCACGCGCTTGTGTACCGTGGCGACCTCGGCGGCTGGCGCCTGAGCCCGCTCTACGACGTGGTTCCCAGGCCGAGCGGCGGCAGCGAGCGCTTCCTGCATCTGGGGATCGGCGCACAGGGGCGCCTGTCCACGCTCGACAACGCGCTCACGCACTGCGCGAGGTTTTCCCTCACCACCGCGGCCGCGGCAGCGGTGATCGACGAGGTGGCGGGCGTGGTGCGCCAGTGGAAAGGCCACTTCGAGGCGCAAGGCGTACCTGGTTCGCAGATCGACAAGGTGCAGAACGCATTCCGGCGGCCATCGCAGATCGGCCTAACGCAAGTGAACCGGTTCCTGTAACGCGGTCTGCCGCTCGCGGCGGGCCGGCGCGACTGGCCGGGCAGGGCGGGCATCTACGCAGGGAGCATCCATGGTCTTGCTTCATGGTCCCTACGTCAGCGACCGCGGCCGCGCCTGGACGCCAGGCGATGACCGAACTGGTTGGGTTCCTGGCCTGTACCTCGCTGGAGAGCAGCGTAGGCCAGCACCAGGCTGACATGCGCCGCGCCCGGCGCGTGCCTCAGCGCGAAGACGGCGTGGCAGACGCCGCGACGCGGGTGAAGTAGTTGGTGCGCATCGTCGGCGTGCCGTCCGGTGCGAATGCGGACACGGTCTCGGTCATCGAGCGGCCGTCGGCGGCGACGGTGTAGATGCGGGTCGAGGCCACGCTCCTGTCCTTGGACAGCATCATCACCAGCACGTTGGGCGCGGGCATCTGCAGGGCGAAGACATCGGCCTCGAAGTTGTTCTTCACCGGCGTGGCGCGGCCATCGAGCGCGGCGACGCCTTCGGCATGCATGGTGCCGCCGCCCTGTTCGGCGATGTCGACCTTGACCGCCCACTTGCCCTTGCCCACCTCGCTGAAGCGCAGGGTGACGGCCTTGGGCCGGTCCAGGGGTGCCCGATCCAGGCGCGCCACGTCCACGGCCCAGTTGCCGAGCAGGGGCGAGGGCGCAGCGGGTGCGGCGGATGCGGACAGACACGGCGACAGCAGCATCGCGAGCGCGACGGCGAACAGCAGTTTCAGTGACCTCCTGGTAGTGGTGTGCGGCGATGAGGACAGCCAATGGCGTGCGCTGCGCGCGTTCGCACGGTCGAGCGTGCCGGGGTGCCGAAGAGCGCATCCGTGCGGCGGCATGACCGTCCTGCTCCAGGACGCGTGCGCTGCGACGCTGGCACCGCAGGCGCAGCGCAACAGGTCAGGTGGTCAGGAGGCTGGGTCCGTCGCGCACACGGCCTCGCTCAGCCCGCGCCACGCCGTCGCCGCGCTTCCAGCAGCGCATAGCCGGTACAAGCCAGCAGTAGCGGGCCGAGGTAGTAGAAGGCGCGATAGGCCAGCAATGCCGCCAGCAGTTCCGCTTGCGGCGCCTGCGTCCCGAGCAGCGGCAGCACCACCGCTTCGAGCACGCCGATGCCGGCCGGCACGTGGGCGATGGCGGTGGCCACGGCCGCCGCCAGCAGGGCGCCGAGCACCGAGACGTAGGCCACGCCGGTCGGCATCAGCACGTAAAGCAGGGCGCCCATCAGCGCCCAGTTGCAGGTGCCCAGGCCGAGTTGCAGCAGCGCCAGCGGCAACGGCGGCAGGTGCAGGACGTGGCCGCGCACCTGCAGCGTGCGGCCGTGCGCGCGCTGGCAGGCGATGAGGTAGGCCACCACCAAGCCCAGCATGGCGGCGCCGACCCATGGCAGCACCGCGCCGCTCAGCGGCCACTGCGCCGGCGTGCGCAGGCGCCCGCTGACCAGCAGCACGCTGGTCAGCAGCAGATAGCCCATCCAGTTGGTGGCGATGGCGAAGCCGACCACGCGGCTGATCGTCGCCAGGCCCAGCCCGGCGCGTCCGTACAGGCGGTAGCGGATCGCGGTGCCGCCGATCAGCGCACCGACATTCAGGCTGAAGGCGTAGGCGATGTCCGCGATCGCCATGACCCGCGGCGTCGGCACCGCATGCGCCGCGTAACGTCGCGCGGCCAGGTCGTAGCCGGCATACAGCACGTAGCTGGCCAGGCTCAGGCCTGCGGCGGCGGCCAGGGTGCCGGCACCGTAACCGGCGAGAGTGGTGCCGACCTGCGCCCAGTCCACGGTGCGCGCCGCGCGCACCAGCAATACCGCCACCAGTACCAGGAAGGCCAGATAGGCGAAGTGGCGCAGCATGCGCCAACGCGTGCGCGGATGGTTCATGGCGCGTGCCGCTTGCGCCGCAGCACCGCAGTGCGCGGCGTGCGCTTGGGCAGGCGGCTGGCCCACTGCGGCACGTTGCGCAGCACATGGAACAGCAGCGGCCGCAGCAGCGGTTGCCAGAAGCGTCCGTGCGGCACCTGCGCCGGCACGACTTCGCGGCAGTGCCGTTGCATCAGTCGCTGCAGGCGCCCGTGCAGGTCGCGCGCGAAGGCGGCATCGCGGATCACCAGGTTGGCTTCCAGGTTCAGCGCCAGGCTCAGTGGATCCAGGTTGCTCGATCCCACCGTGCTCCAGTGCCCATCGATCACCGCGACCTTGCCGTGGAACGGGCGCTCGCAGTACTCGAAGATCTGCACGCCGGCGTCGACCAGATGCCGGTACAGCGCGCGTGCGGCGGACAACGCCAGCGGCGTGTCCGGTTGCCCCTGGAAGATCAGCTTCACCGCCACGCCGCGGCGCGCAGCGGCGCACAGGTCGCGCAGGAAGCCGTAGCCGGGGAAGAAGTAGGCGTTGGCGATCACGATCTCGTGCCGCGCGCTGCGGAACGCCTGCCGGTAGGCGCGTTCGATGCTGCGTGAACGGCCGGCGTTGTCGCGCGGCAGGAAGCACACCTCGGCCGCGCCGGCGGGCGGCGTATCGACGTTCTCCTGCGGCACCCACCCCGCGCCGGTGCCGTGGGTGGCCAGGGTCCGGCGTACGAACGCGACCATGTCCGCCACTACCGGGCCTTGTACCTCCACCGCGTAGTCCTGTTTCGCCTCCGGGCCGAAATCGGCCAGGTGATCGGCCGACCAGTTGATGCCGCCGATCATGCCGATTCGCCCGTCCACCACCAGCAGCTTGCGGTGCATGCGCCGGAACACGTTCAAACGCACGCCGAGCAGGGTCGGCTGCTGGTCGTATAGGCGCAGCTCGGCGCCGGCCTCGGTCAGTTCGCGCACGAAGCCGGGCGAGAGATCCGGCGAGCCGAACGCATCCACCAGCAGGTGCACGCGCACGCCGCGGCGCGCAGCGGCGACCAAGTGATCCTTCAGCGCCAGGCCGACCTTGTCCTCGAACCAGATGAAGGTCTCCAGCAGCACCTCGTGCCGGGCCGCGTCGATCGCGGCGAAGGCGCGCGGGAAATACGCATCGCCGTTCTCCAGCAACTGCAGGCGGTGGCTCTGGCGCCAGCGCGTGTCGCTGTTCGCGGTCCGGTTCACAGCACTATCCTGGCGTGCAGCGGGGCGTGGTCGGACAGGTGCGACCACGGCCGGCCGGTCAACACCCGTGCGGCCTCGATGCGCACGTTGCGCACATAGATGCGGTCCAGCGGCAACAGCGGCCAGCGCGCCGGGAAGCTGCGCGCCACGCGTCCGTGCAGCTGCGCGAAGGCCTCGGTCAGGCCATGCCGCTGCAGCAGCGGATGCCCGCGCTGGCGCCAGTCGTTGAAGTCGCCGGCGACGATCAGCGGCGCCTGTGACGGCAGTTCGGCGATCAGCGCACCGAGCAGGCCGATCTGCCGGCGCCGGTGCGCCTCGCGCAGGCCCAGATGCACGCAGATCGCATGCACCGCCTCGGCATGACCGGGGATCTCCAGCACCGCATGCAGCAGCCCGCGATGCTCGTGGCCGGCGATGGAGACGTCGCGGTTGACGAAGGAGGCGATCGGGAAGCGCGACAGCAGTGCGTTGCCGTGGTGTCCATGCGGATACACCGCATTGCGGCCGTAGGCGAACTGCGGCCACAGCGCGTCGGCGAGGAATGCGTACTGGCTCTGCGCCGGCCAGTCGGCGTGGCGGCCGGCATGCAACTGATGCTCGCCCAGCACCTCCTGCAGGAACACCAGGTCCGCGGGCAGCGCGCGGATTGCCGCGCGCAGCTCCGGCAGCATGAAGCGCCGCTTCAGCACGCTGAAGCCCATGTGCGCATTGATGGTCAGCAACTCGATCGCAGGCATGCCGGGGCAGGACGGAAACCACGCCTGCCATTGTCGTCGGCGTCCGCGTGCGGCGCGTGACGGTGCCGCGTCGCGCACCTGCCGCCGCTGCGTCGTCGGCAGCGGCGGCGGTGTCGGCTCAGTGCCGTGCGGCGATGATCTTGCTCAGGTAGTCCGGCGTGCCCTCGACCCGCACCAGGTGCGGATACTGCAGGCCGTCGTGGTAGTTCACCGGCACGTCGCGCACGCCGCCCTGGTACTTGAGCGTCAGCACGATCGGCGCGCTGCCGCCCTTGGCGTCGGCGATCGCCTGCTTGAGCGTGTCGCGCGAGTAGTCCTGGCCGTTGACCGCCAGCACCGTGGCGCCGCTGCTGACCCCGGCCTTGAACGCCGGGCCGTCCCACAGCACGTCGTTGATGCTGGCGTCGTCGTTCATCACCAGGCCGATCGACCAGGCGAAGTTGTAGCGGTGCCGCGCCGACTGGTGGCGGCCGTCGTACTGCTTCTCGAATGCGCTGGGCTGGTCGGTGTACACCAGCTTCCAGCCGCTGGCCTGCAGGCCTTCCAGCAGCGGCGGGTCCACCTGATACACGCGCCGGTTGATGTAGTCGGCCCAGTCGTAGCGGACCACGCCGTCGAGCGCGGCGATGACGTCGTCGAAGGTGTAGGTCTTGACCGCGAAGCTGCCGTCGTCGATGCCGAAGAACGCCTTGGCCACGTCGTCCAGGGACTTGCGCCCGCCGCTCATCGCGCGCAGCTTGGCGTCCACCGCCAGCCACACCATCTGCCCGCCGCTGTAGTAGTCCTCGCTCATCTGCCAACTGCGGTAGGGCAGCGGTGCGCGGTGCGCGGCGGTGGGGTCGTTGGTGGTGTCCTCCAGCGAGCGCCAGCGGAAGCCGGCGCGGTTGCGGTCGTAGTTGGCCGCGGTCATCGCCAGCGCATCGCGGAACTGTTGCGGTGTCCACATGCCGGCGCGGGCGGTCAGCACATAACCCCAGTACTGGGTCTGGCCCTCGTAGACCCACAGCAGCGAGTCGCCCATCGGCACGTTGAAGGTCGGCGTCCACAGGTCGGCCGGACGCCGGAACTTGCCGTTCCAGGAGTGCGTGTACTCGTGCGCCAGCAGGTCGCGGTCCGGCGCGTTCTCGTCCCAGGCGCTGAAGTAGTCGGCAGCCAGTCCGTTCTCGCTGGACTGGTGGTGTTCCAGGCCGTTGCCGCCCAGCACGTCCGACAGCGAGAACAGGAAGTCGTAATGCGCGTAGTGGTGCGAGCCGAACAGCTTGATCGCCTGCACCGGCAGGTTGCGGTGCGCCTGCAGCTGCTCGGCGCTGATGTCCAGGAACCGCGGCGCGTCGGCGACCACGTCCAGGTGCACCGGCGCGCCGCCGGCCGGGGTCAGGTCCACGCGCTTGAAGTAGCGCCCGGCGTAGATCGGCGAGTCGACCAGGGTGGTGAAGTCCACCGGCTTGAAGGTGGTGGTGGCGCCGTTGCGGCTGGCGGTCTCCAGCGCGGTGCCGAACTCCCAGCCGGCCGGCAGGGTCACGCTGGGCGTTACGGTGATGCCGCGGGTGTCGTGGCCGGCCGGGTACAGCGCCACCTTGTTCCACTCCAGCTGCAGCATCTTGTCGGTCATCTCGAAGCCGTCGTCGCGCGGCGACAGGTACTGGAAGCTGGCGTCGATCGCGCTCACGCCCTGCGGCACGTCGACGTGGAAGCTGTACACGTCGAAGGTGTCGCGGCGCCACGGCAGCGGCTTGCCGTTGGCGGTGAGGGTGAGACCGGCCAGCATCGCCACCGGCCCGCTCGGCGAATGGTCGCCGGGGATCCATTGTGGGTACTGCAGGGTCAGCCGCCCGGCGCTGACCGGGATGGTCTCGTGCACCCGGTAGATACCCTGGCGCACATCGCCGGCGTCCACCTGCAGGGTCAGGGTGCCGGGGTAGGGCGTGTCCTGCGGCGCCGGCACGTCCGGTGCGCGCACCACCTGTGCCTGCGCGGCGCCGGTGAGCGCCAGGCCGATGCCGAGGACCAGCGCCCGACGGGCGCAACGGGAGGCGGGGAAAGCGGTGGCGGACATGCGCGGCTCCGAGGGCGATGGGTGCGGAAACGCGGAACGTTAGCACCTGCCGCCATCGCCGGCGCACTTGCCCAGCCCGGTCATGCAGGTGCCGGGCAATGCCGTTCATCCGGGGGCCACGGGGCCCGGGCTGTGATCCCGGGACGGCCGCGCGACAGCGGTGTCCCTCTGGCGTCTGGCGGCAGCGGCGGTCGTCCAGCGCTGGCCCGCTGTGGACCGCCGCCAAGTGCGCAACCCCTTGGACTCCGGCTGCACCGCAGCTTCGGTGTTGCAGCCGGAAAGTGTGCCGCCTCAGTCCTTCAGCGCCCCGTCGCCCGGATCGCTGGCGGCATAGGTGGACGTCGGCAACTCCGCAGCGTGAGGATGTCGTAACGCCTCGCGCAGCGGCGCCGGCAGCCGCTCCACCGCCAGGATCACCTTGCCGAAGTGCACGTCGCGCACTGCGCTCGACGGCACCACGAAATCGCCGCCATTCTCGATATTGACGACGAACGTGGCGCCGCCGTCGCGCACCTCGCGCACTGCCCCCACACCGACCTCGCCATCGGCCACGAACACCATCTGGCCTGCTTCCACACGTTCGGACATCGCGCACCGCCTTTGTCTGGGAGAGAGTCCACGCGGGCTGGAATGTGCCGGCACGGGTGTTCGATGATCGGACGCGTAGGCGTTGCTGGACGGTGAATGCGACGTGGTCTGTTGGTCACGACGTCGCCGTGGCTGCGGCTTGCGCGTCACCGCCAGGGACACGCGCCGTGACGCAGCGCGATGCGATCATTCGCGTTCGACCACTGCCTGGGAGGGCAAGGATGCGAAGCGAGAAAGAGAAGATGCTGGCCGGCGAACCGTATCGTCCCAACGACGCACAGCTGCAGGCCGAGCAGGACGCGGCCAGTGCCTGGATGCAGCGCTACAACGCGGCGCTGGCCGAGCCACCGGCGCGGCGGCACGCGCTGCTGGTCGAAGGACTGGGTTCCGTCGGACGCGGCGCGGTGGTGCGGCCACCGTTCCATTGCGACTACGGCTACAACATCCACCTGGGCGAGGACGTGTTCCTCAACTTCAACTGCGTGATCCTGGACGTGGCGCCGGTGCACATCGGCGCCGGCACCCAGATCGGGCCGGCGGTGCAGCTCTATGCCGCCGATCATCCGCGCGATGCTGCGCAGCGCGCCGAGGGGTTGGAGTTGGGGCGGCCGGTGACGATCGGGCGCAACGTCTGGATCGGCGGCGGCGCGATCGTGCTGCCCGGTGTGACCATCGGCGACGACGCGGTGGTCGGCGCCGGCAGCGTGGTCACCCGCGACGTGCCGGCCGGCGCGCGCGTGGCCGGCAATCCGGCACGCCTGCTGAAGCCGCACAGCGACTGAATTTGATCCGGGTCAAGGCAGGCGCCGCGCAATGGGTGTGCAATGCTGTCCAGGCCGCCGTGTGCGGCGTCACCGGAGCATCCCATGTACCAGCGCATCCTGATCGCCATCGATGGTTCCGAGTTGTCCGCCAAGGGGTTGCAGCAGGGGCTGGCGCTGGCCGCCGCGCTCGGCGCGGACGTGGATATCGTCACCGTGTCCGAGCCGTGGGCAATGGGCATGTACGACGCGATGGGCTGGAGCGTGGGCTACGAGGCCAGCCCCGAATACCGCCAGGACCGCGAAGCCGGCGCGCAGAAGATCCTGGCGCCGGCACTGGCCGCCGCCGAGGCGACCGGGGTGACCGCGCACGGTCGCCACGTGCTCGACCGCTACGCCGCCGAGGGCATCATCGACATGGCCGTGGCCTGCAACAGCGATCTGATCGTGATGACCTCGCACGGCCGCCGCGGCATGAGCCGGGTCCTGCTCGGCAGCCAGACCGCGGAAGTGCTCGCCAACAGCCAGGTGCCGGTGCTGGTGATCCGCTGAGGCGCTGACCGGCCCGCGCCGGCGTCGGCGCAGTGCGGAACACGTTCGAGGCCGGTAACCGGCCGCTGGCGGCAGCGACCTATCGCTTTGCCGATACGCTTCGGCCTGTCACGCGGCTGCGCCGGGAGGCGACGCCGCGACAGGGGGCTGGCATCCGGCACGTGCATGCATTCGTCCGTCTGTGCAGATCGGGGACGCGAGCACGCCCGCGCGCCGCCACCGTTGGGCGACGCGCCGGGCGCGACGTCACCAGCTGTACAGCTTCCAGTACACGGGCGACACATTGTCCTTGCTGCCGTCCACTTCCATGTGGCCGTCGCCGTTGCGGTCGTACAGGTAGTAGGCCGGGCCGCGCGCCGGGGTCACCTTGACCATACGCAGTTGGCCACCCACGCGGTATTCGTCGACGGTATCGCCGTTGTCCATCTTGCGCTGGGTCGTTTCCGCGCCGCGCACGTCCATCGGCGCGCCGTCCGGGCCGAGGCCGGTGGAGGCGCAGCCCGCCAGCAGCAACAGCGGAACGAGGATCAGGGCTTTCATTGCGGTGTTCTCCACGGGCAGGACATGCGCAGAGTATGCGCCGAGTGTCTGCATGCGGTGTGGGAATGGCGCGCCGCACCCTCACCCCAACCCCTCTCCCGACGGGAGAGGGGCTCCTGGCTGTTCCCTTCTCCCGCCGGGAGAAGGTGCCCCGCAGGGGCGGATGAGGGTGCGTGCGCAGCCTCGTGGATTTAGGTCGGCGCGTCGCTTCGCGCCGTACCCTCACCCCAACCCCTCTCCCAGGGGGAGAGGGGCTCGCGCCTTTCCTTCTCCCCCCGGGAGAAGGTGCCCCGTAG